>NZ_DASUIQ010000075.1:0-12523 GCF_036279695.1 Sulfuricurvum sp. | reverse complement strand
CTGATCCCATCAATCGTGATAGAACCTTTGGGTGGGATGAGAGGGATAAATTCACTATCCACATCGACGATCACGTCGTAGCTGTTGCCGTTGTCGGTGATGGAGCGGATCACACCGATGGTATCGATATGCCCTTGGACGATGTGCCCCTCGAAGCGATCTCCCATCATCATGGCAGGTTCGATGTGTACCATCCCTGAGAGTTTTTCGGTCGCGATATGTTTGAGGGTTTCAGGAGAGAGTTCGACGCTGAATCCGTCACTCTCGATGCTCACGACCGAGAGGCAGGTTCCGTTGATCGCGATAGAGTCACCGAGCTTTGGCTTGTGCGTGGCTTTGAGGGATAAACGGTTCCCTCCGAAGCTCTTTACCTGTGCCATCTCCCGAATCAGTCCTGTAAACATAGTGCCCCTTTGTTAAAATACAATTTTACCCTCTTCTTGCAGTGATCTGATAATGCTTTTTGCTTTTTCGTGACCGTTATAGGCTGCTTTTCGGCACCACTCCAGCGCCGTGTCGTTGTTCATCTCACATCCGAGCCCCTGATCGTACATCAGCCCGAGGTTAAATTGTCCCTCCGCAAGGTTCATATTGGCGGCACGGGAAAAACAGATAAAAGCTCTTGGGTAGTCTTGAGGAACGCCGTGCCCCTCTTTGTAGAGGACACCGAGATTGTTAAACGCGTTGGCATTTCCCCGTTTTGCCGCTTCTTCGTACCAAAATGCCGCTTCGGAGAAGTTTTGTACACATCCAAGACCCCGCTCCAATGCGAGAGCCGTCTCAAACTGTGCCTGCGGAAATTCGAGGATCGCGGCACGGAGGAGGAACTCATAGGCTTTGAATTGGTCGTGAGGGACGACAACCCCATCGGCATACATGAGGGCGAGATTATAAATCGCCGTCGGTTCGTTCAATTCGGCGGCTTGGGTATAGAGGTGGAATGATCGCTCCAATGAGCTCTCAACCCCCAGCCCTTTTTGGTGCATATATCCCAATGAAGAGAGGGCAATAGGGTGGTTTTGAAGGGCGAGTGTTTCAAAAAGTTCAAGCGCCTCTTCGTAGCGCTTGCTGTTAAAAGCATCAAATGCGTTTTGGAGCATTCAAGGTACCTCGGTTAGTTTTTGGGTGATTATAGCGAGGCGTACTTAACGGCGCACTTTTCTCGCTTCGCGCTGTTTTTCTTTAAGTTTGGTTACAACGTCTTTGAGTTCCTCTTTTTTCTTGAGGAGTTGTTCTCGGATCAAAAACTCATCCCCTCCGTCGATCTCAGGATCATATTCGAGGGGCTCGGGGTTGTAGTTTTTCAGCATCTCTTCCAATGTTAGGGTTTTGTCGTTGTTCATGGCAATCACTCGTCATCAAAAGTTTTGCTTAATTGTAGAGCATTTTTCCTTTGTATTTTTATAGGTTTCAACATGAGAGGCTATAATTGCGTTTAAAGAATGTTATAAAGAAGCAAACACTATGGAATATGATGTAATTGTCGTCGGCGGAGGACACGCCGGAATCGAAGCCGCACTCGCCTCGGCACGGATGGGTCAAAACACCCTGATGGTCTCTATTTTAGCCGAACAGGTGGGGGCGACGAGCTGTAACCCTGCGGTGGGCGGACTTGCCAAAGGGCATTTGGTACGGGAACTCGATGCCCTCGGCGGAGAGATGGGATTGCTCACCGATGAGGCGGGAATCCAGTTTCGTATCCTCAATATTACCAAAGGTCCCGCTGTTCGCGGAAGCCGCGCGCAGATCGATATGGATCGCTACCGTATCATCGCCCGCAACACAATCCTTACCACCCCTAATATGTCATTGATCCAAGAGACGGTCAATGCCCTCATCATAGAAGAGGGGGCTGTGGTCGGTGTCCGTACCCATTTGCTCAACGTCTATCGAGCTAAAAAAGTGATTTTGACGACGGGGACATTTCTAAACGGCGTGGTGCATATCGGGGAGATTACTCAAGAATCGGGACGTTTCGGAGAATTTCCCGCCAAAGGGCTTACCGATTCACTCCGCGATGCGGGGCTCAATGTCGGACGGCTTAAAACGGGGACGTGCCCCCGCATCGACAGCTCTTCGATCGATTTTAGCGTTATGGAGATTCAAGACGGTGATGAATTGCCGAACCCGTTTAGTTTCCGTACCGACCGCGAGGAATTCGCACGGACGAAAAAACAGCTCCCTTGCTATATCGCTTACACAAATGAAGAGACCCACAGCCTTATCGAGGGGAACTTCCACCGTGCACCGTTGTTTACGGGACAGATCGAGGGGGTCGGACCGCGCTATTGCCCGAGTATCGAGGACAAGATCAACCGTTTCCGTGACAAAGAGCGTCACCATCTCTTTATCGAGCCTCAAAGTGCGGAGAATACCGAGTGCTACATCAACGGTATGTCCACGTCGCTCCCACCCGATGTGCAACGTGCCATGATCCACTCGGTTCACGGGATGGAGAATGCAAAAATTGTCCGCTACGGCTATGCGATCGAGTACGATTATGTCGATCCGACCGAACTGAAACACACACTGGAGACCAAAAAAGTCAAAAATCTCTATTGTGCCGGACAGATAAACGGAACGACGGGGTACGAAGAAGCGGCGGCGCAGGGGATGATGGCGGGGATCAATGCCGCATTGTCGCTACAGGGGAAAGAGCCTCTCATCTTGCGCCGTGATGAAGCGTACATCGGGGTGTTGATCGATGACTTGGTGACCAAAGGGACGAAAGAACCATACCGTATGTTCACCTCCCGCGCCGAGTACCGACTGCTTCTTCGCGAGGAGACGGCAGATTTACGTTTGGGACGTTACGGTCATGCGTTAGGGCTGATAGACGATGAGCAGATGGCACGTATCGAGACGAAACGGACTCAAATCGCTGAGGGGCTAAAATTGCTCGAAGAGACGATTTATACCCCGAACAAAGAGTTCTTGGCATTTTTGGCTTCCATCGATGAGGAACATATCACCGATAAACTCACTGCTACTCAGCTCGTGTCTCGCAAAAGTTTTGAGCTGGATAAATTGGTGAAGTTGATCCCGAGTTTCGCAGAGCTTGATCCTTATATCCAAGAGCAAATTTTGATCGAGGCGAAATACGCCCGTTATGTTGAAAAACAAAGTGACGACATCGAGCGGATGTCCAAAATGCTCCATATCGCGATCCCTGAGAATTTTGATTTTGCATCCGTATCAGGGCTTTCCAACGAGATCGTGAGCAAACTTAACACCTTTAATCCTCCGACCTTGCAGGCGGCATCGCAAATTTCGGGTATGACACCAGCAGCGTTGGATATTTTACATATATACATCAAAATGGCACAACGCAAAAACTAAAGGATACTATTATTATGCGCTACTTTTATTACGTCCATACGGGACACCGCATTGGATTGGATCGTTTCCACCGTGCTGTTGCTATCGTCAATGAACTTCAAAAAGAGATCGATATCACTTTGTTATGTTCAGATTTCCGAATCGCTGCCGAAGCCAAAGAGTTCGGTATTAAACGTGCCGTTGGGGTAGACGTTGTACGAAATATCCCTCAAATCGCCGAGCACGGCGACAGGATGATTTTTGACTCTTCCGAAGCTAATCCGACCCTCTTGAAAGATATGATCCAGTTTTTTCCTTCGTTTATCCGTATCAGCGACGATCCCAAAGATACCAAACATGATAAAGAGTTACTAATATCTCCGTATTTGGAGGGGGAGGGGATTTGTAACGCGACCGTTATAAATGAGCGCTATTTCGAGTCACATCCTAAAACGATCCCGTTGGCGCTCTTTTTCGGTGATGATGATTACGAAAAAGATTTAGAGAAAAATCAAGCCATCTTTAAACCACTTAATGCCGAATTATTGATGGGTTTTTACCATTTTCTCGGCTATGAAAATGCTCTAAAAGAGAGTTTTAGCGCTATCCATGAAACTGAAGAATACGATGATATTATTCGAAAAAGTGAATTATTGATCAGTTCTTCACCTCAAGCGGTACTCCAAAACTTAGCCGGAGGTGGGAAACCTGTCTATCTCCAGCGTCCCGATTATGTGAGAGATTTTATCCCGTTATTTGAGAAACTTTCGATCCCGATTGTAGAGGGATATGACCGAGAACAGCTTATGCAAGGGGTTAAAACTGCCCAATCAAATAATTATCACAAAATAGAAAAAGGTAACACCAAAGTAATCGAATTCATAAGAAAAACTTTCAATTTATAGAAACTTAAACCTTTTTAACTTATGATAGGGAGTTAAATTTCCAAATTAAGTGAGATGACTATGATGGATGAAAGCAGAAGAGGCTTTATTGGTAAAGCTTTTGGTGCCGTCGCCGCTGTCGGGGGAATTGCCTCGCTCATCGCGATGAAGAAGACATGGGATCCGCTTCCGAGCGTTATGTCGGCCGGTTTTACAACGGTAGACGTATCAGGCTTAGAAGCTAATAAATTAGAAGTTGTTGTATGGCGCGGTAAACCGGTGTTTATCCTTAAATACAGCGCGGATATGAAACCGACTGATGGACGTAATGTCAAAATCGGTGACAGCTATTTTTCTGTTATGATCGGTCTTTGTACCCATCTTGGATGTATTCCGGGATACGAAGGGGATAAAAAACTGTTCAAATGTGCTTGTCACGGCGGTGAATACTCAGCTGATGGTAAACAAACATTCGGACCTCCACCGAGACCGCTCGATATTCCTCCGTTCAAACTTGACGGCGTAACACTCGTTTTGGGTGATGAAGGTCCGGAATACAAAAAAATGACGGCGAAAGCGTAAGGGAGGGCTAGATGGCAGAATTTAAAAAAGCAGACTCGATGCTTGAGTGGTTTGACCAACGTTTAGGTGTTGTTAACTTTGCAAAAGTGATGATGACCGAGTATTGGATTCCGAAAAATATCAACTTTTTGTGGGCGATGGGTGTTTTATTGACCGTATTGTTCACGTTCTTGGTCGTTTCAGGGATTTTCCTTTTAATGTACTACAAACCGGATGCTAATATGGCATTTGACAGTGTTAACTACACGATTATGCAAGAAGTTGCATACGGTTGGTTGTTCCGTCATATCCACGCTGTAGGTGCTTCGGTTGTTTTCTTGGTAATCTACGTTCACATGTTTACCGGTATCTATTACGGCTCTTATAAAAAGGGACGTGAGATGATCTGGATCTCAGGGATGTTGTTGTTCATGCTCTTCTCAGCAGAAGGGTTCAGCGGATATATGCTTCCATGGGGACAAATGTCATACTGGGCGGCGTACGTTATTACGGAGATTTTTGGCGGTATTCCGGTAATCGGTGATGAATTGGTTGTTTGGATTCGCGGTAACTTCTATGTAGCCGATGCAACTTTGACCCGTTTCTTTATGCTTCACGTATTGTTGATTCCGTTGGCGATTTTGGGTGCGATTGTATTCCACTTTTACGCATTACGTTTTCCACACGTAAACAACGAAGAGGGTGAGTTCTTCGATTTCGAAGAAGAAGCGGAAAAATACCTTGCAGGAAACAAAAAAGAGTCTAAAGTTGTCCCTTTCTGGCCGGTATTCTTGTCAAAAGATTTCTTTGTTCTCGGTTTCTTCATGTTGTTCTTCTTTTACTTGGTTTTCTTCCATTACGGTTTTGCAATGGATCCGATCAACTTTGATAAAGCAGACGGCCTCAAAACTCCGGCACACATTTATCCTGAGTGGTATTTCTTGTGGAGCTATGAAGTATTGCGCGGATGGTTCTTTGAAATCGCAGGCGTATCGGGTAAAGACCTTGGTTTGATGGCGTTTGGTTTTGCGAATGCTATTTTCTTGGTATTGCCGTGGTTGGATCGCTCTCCGATGGTAAAACCGGCTAACCAACGTCCGTATTTCAAATATTGGTTCTGGTTGATGATCGCTGACTTGATGGTATTGACTGAATTCGGTAAATTACCTCCGACCGGACCAAATGCATGGGTAGGTTTTGGTGCGTCGTTGACGTTCCTTGTCTTATTTATTGCATTGCCGTTCATCACTAAAGCAGAAGCGAAAAAAGTGGAGGGTAAATAATGAAAGAGTTTAAAATCTTAGCCGTTCTTGTCGCTCTTATCGGCATCACCTATTACGGAATCGAGCCGTATGCTCATAGCGTAATGCACCCAGAAGTTGCTCCGGCTGACTTCTCGTTTAAAGACCTTAAAAATGTAGATACTAAACTTGCCGGTAACGTCGGAAACGGTAAGGTATTGGTTGAAGCTAACTGTATCGCGTGTCACGCGATCGAAAAAGCGGGTCATCCTGCGATTATGCCAAATGCGGATGCAGCGGCATCTTATGGTGTTGTTCCGCCGGATTTGAGTCAATCAGGACGCATTTACGATAAAAACTATTTGGCGAACTTTATTTTTGACCCTGCCAGTGCTATGCACTTGCAACACAAATATACTCCGGAAAGCGGAAAAGCGTTCCCTATGCCGTCATACAACTGGATGACTCCGCAAGAGATCATGGATGTTGTAGCGTATTTGCAATCAATCGCACCAAAAGTGACTGAAGGCAAAGAAGCACATAAAGCGACCTTTGAAGCGGCGTGTGGACGTTGTCATAATATGAAATACGCGGGTATCACGTCGACAACTCCGGCAGATAGCCTTAAAAACTATATGGGTGTTACGCCTCCGGATTTATCACAACACATCAAAAGCCGTGGTGAACACTACCTTCACAGCTTTATTAATGATCCACAAGTATTGCTGAAAAATACTTCTATGCCACGTGTCGGTTTGACCGAAAAAGCGCAAGAAGAGGTTATCGCTTATATGGAAGAGGTTGGTGATTCTAAAAAAGCAGAACGCGAATCTTTGGGTGTATGGGTACTTCTCTATACGTTTGTTTTTGCTATCTTGGCCTATTTGTGGAAACGCAAAATCTGGTCAGAAGTTCACTAAGGAGTAATGGATGAAAATGGTAAAAATTTTAGCATTGTCGGCACTCCTTAGTGTCGGTGCAATGGCGGATGATACATTGGTTAAAAATATGAGCCAAATGGAAAGCGGTTTGAGCAATGTACAAAAAGGATTTTTGTACAACACACCGGATTTGATTAAAAGCGGTGTTGCCGATATTAAAAAAGCGGATGCTCTTTTCCACAACATGGAAGACACAAAAAAATATCTTCCAAAAGATAAGCAACACATGGGAAATATTGCTTTCAATGCGGCAAAACGTATTGACAGCGCCTCAAACGATTTGATTAAAGCATTGGATAAAAAACAATATTCAAAAGCGCATCAATCATACTCTGAAATCGTGAACGCATGTACGGCGTGTCACGCAGTCGTTCGCGGCTGGTAAAAAGTTACCCCTTTACGGGGTTTCTCCTCCTAACTCTCTCAATAAATAAAACTCAAAACAACTTTTAGATACCATCCGAACACTTTCCTCTTGCAAGGACCATTGTGTTAATAGATAGTTATGGGCGTACGGTTGATTATTTGCGGGTTTCGGTGACGGAACGATGCAACTTTCGATGTCAGTACTGTATGCCGGAAAAACCGTTCTCATGGGTACCCAAAGAGAATCTTCTCAGCTTTGAAGAGCTGTTTGAATTCATCAAAGTCTCCATTGACGAAGGGATTAAAAAAATCCGTATTACGGGCGGTGAACCGCTGCTTCGCGAAAACCTCGATACGTTTATCCGAATGATCTATGAGTATAAAAATGACATTGATTTGGCGATGACGACCAATGCCTTTTTGCTGAGCGGTTCCGCGCAAAAACTCTACGATGCGGGGCTACGCCGCCTTAATGTCTCCATCGATTCATTGAAACCCGAAGTGGCGGAAGCGATAGCCAAAAAAGATGTTTTGAAACAAGTGCTTGCGGGGATTGAAGAGGCGCTGCGTGTCGGACTCAAAGTCAAAGTGAACATGGTCCCCATGAAAGGGGTAAACGATGCGGAAGTGCTCGATGTACTGGAGTACTGCAAAGCGCGAGGTATGACGATCCGATTTATCGAATATATGGAAAACGTCCACGCCGAGGTAGACATCAAAGGGATGCAAAGCCCTGAGTTATTGAGTATCATCGGAAGCCGCTACACCTATGAAGACGAGGGGTTTGACGGACATTCTCCGTCGCATTATTACAAGCTTTCGGATGGATATGAGTTCGGGATCATTGAACCGCACAAAGACGATTTTTGTACCAAATGCAATCGCATCCGTCTCACCGCAGAGGGGAATTTGATTCCGTGCCTCTATTTTGATGAGGCGATGTCGATTCGTGACGCCGTACGTCGCGGTGACATCAAAGAGGCGGCGTTGGTACTCAAAGAGGTTATTCGTACCAAGCCTGAAAAGAATCGCTGGAGCGAGGGTGATACCGAGCAATCCAACCGCGCATTTTACGAAACGGGAGGGTGAAGATGCTCTATTTGGTTGAACATTTTTACTCCGTTCAGGGGGAGGGGAAATACGTCGGTACACCCTCACTTTTTTTCCGTTTCGGCGGGTGCAATCTCAAATGCGAAGGGTTCGGATGCACCGAGATTACCCCCGATGGGCATGAAATTATAGGGTGCGATACCGTGTATGCGGTCGATCGCAAAGGGTTTGGCGATTTGTGGATGGAGATCGAAGAGCTGCAAAGCCTCATTTGGATCATGAACGGCTATCGCTTACCGCCTCATGTGGATGTCGTATTGACGGGCGGTGAGCCTCTTATCTATGCCAACGAGCCGATTTTTGTCGAATTTATCGAGCATCTGATTTCTCAGGGGCATCGGGTGACTTTTGAGACCAATGCGACGATTGCTCCCGATTTTGTTCGATTTCCTTTTTATCGCGAGGCGACCTATGCCCTCTCGGTGAAACTCTCCAACAGCGGTGAGCCTGAGAATCGTCGGGTGAAGCCGGAGGTGTACGGTGAGATTATAGGAAATGCCCGTGAGAGCTTTTTTAAATTCAGTGTTGATGAACCTTCACTGGGGAGCCACATGGAAGCGGAGATCGATGCGATCATAGCCCCTCATCCGTTTACACCTGTCTATTGTATGCCATTGGGGGGTGATAAAGCCCATATCGAGGCGAACTGCGAAGCGGTGATAGAGCTGTGCAAGCGTCGGGGATTTATTTACAGTGACCGTTTACATATCCGCATTTGGGATCAAAACCATGGAGTGTAGCTGATGATTATCCGAAAACTTTTTAAATTTGAAAACGCCCATATCGTTCGTGGCTGTTCCACTCAACGGTGCCGCGCATCGATCCACGGGCACTCGTACAAAGTCGAAGTCCTCTTTGAATCCAAATATCTCGATCACGGACAGATGGTATACGATTTCGGTCTGATGAAACAGGGGATGAAAGATCTGATCGACAGTTTCGATCATACTATAGCGATTTGGGATGGCGATAATGCAGAGTATATCGCGTCGATGAAAGAGCATTCTAACCGCTGGGTTATCCTCCCCGTCTCCCCCTCATGCGAGCAGTTCAGTCGAGTGCTGTTTTTGATGATCGATCGGCTTCTTGGAGCGACTCAAATGGTGAACGGTGAGCAGGGGGTGAAGCTTCACAGTATCATCGTCCATGAGACCGAAACGGGATACGCACAAGCGTTTGAGGAAGATGCCTATTCGGAGCTGATGGGGACGATTGTTCTCGAATCGATCGATTTTAGCGACGAAGTAAAAGAGGGGTGGAGTGAGCCACGATTGTGGGAGAAAATCCTCTCGGGCGAGATGTTTACCAATCCGAAAACGATTTAGTAGGTAATCAGAGAAGTTTCACTCTCTGCACTCATACACCAGCGTGTCGGGATAATCTTCACGCTTGAGCCTTTCTCAAACCCCTCCACGGAAGCATCCACCATCATGTAAGCATTGGCTAACGAAAGGGGTAACACCATCCCCGGACCGAATTTCTCGCTCGGCGTGAACGTCTCACCGTCAAACCACCCCGGAATCAGAGAACGTCTCCCTTTTTTCATTTTAAACGGTTCGCTTATTTGGGTTGTGATCGCAGAGAGATATTTATCGCTTCGACCGCTAAGCGAGAGGATGGCACTTTGACCGAACAGCTCAAAACACAATGCCGCCGCAAGAGGGTTTCCGGGGAGATTGAGGATCAGGGTCTCTCCGATTCGACCGAATGTCGTCGGTTTGCCCGGTTTGATGTCGACCGATTCAAAAGCCGCTTCGAACCCGAGGGAGCCAAACGCCTCTTTGGTGAAATCGGCATCCCCGACACTCACCCCGCCGGAGGTGATGATAAGATCGGCACTCAGAGCACTGCGGATATACTCTTGGATCGATCCCAGCGTATCCACTGCCGTGCCGGTAAAGATCACCTCGCACCCAAGCTCTTTTGCGCGTGCGGCAAAGGTCGGGGTATTGGTGTTATAGAGCTGATTTGATCCCAACTCTTCATAATGCATTTTGAGCTCATTCCCCGAGGAGAATAGGGCGACTCGCGGGCGGCGATACACTTTGATATGGGTAATCCCCTGCGAAGCGAGGAGTGAAATATGATGGGCGTGAAGCATTGTCCCCACCTTTAATAACTCCATCCCCGATTGAATATCTTCCCCTTTGAGGCGGATATGGGCAGAGGCTCGGATGGAGGCGGGAAGGGTGACTGAATCACCGTTGACACTCACCTCTTCGATGGGGACAATGGCCTCACACCCCTGCGGGATTTTGGCTCCTGTCATGATGCGGATACACTGATCCTCGACCATACGTATCTCGGCACCGTCTCCGGCAAAGATGACACACGATTGTTTCAGCGTTTTACCCGCATCCTCAACCCGCACGGCATAGCCGTCCATCGCGGAGTTGTCAAATGAGGGGAGAGAATGGATGGCGGTAACACTTTCACAGAGGACACGATGAATACCGTTTTCTATCGGTACGATTTCGCTTTGCGTGGGGGTTGCAAAGGTATAAATCGCGCTGAGTGCCTCTTCTACGTTGATTGCCATACCGTCTCCTTGCGTGTGTTCTCTCGGTATGCATTAACTATTCGCATTTCGAGGAATCATTTAGGGAGTCATTATAGGCAATTTAAGGTAAAATCCCCTTTATGGAAGCTATGTATAAAACCGGATTGAATATCCACTATTTCGGAGTTATTGTCTTGATGGGAGTGGTGGTGTTCAACATCGTCATGTTATCCCTCTCTCATCATGTTGTTCGCTACAGCAAACGGATGCGGGTTGTGATGCCGATTTCGAGTTCCTTCATCGCATTGATCCTTTTTACGGGTGCCGTGATGATGGCGGCTAAACACTTGCACTTCACCTTCTCCAATATCGCTATGATCGTGATCGCCATCGTGATGATTATTCTCGAAGCCAAGCGGTACAAAACCCTCAAACGCAGAACCGATATTACCCAAGAGGGGGCATTTTCGGACTATAAGAAAAAAGCGTTTCGTTTCTTAGGGATAGAGATGGCGCTGTTGCTCGCAATCACACTCTGGATGTTGGTGCAAGGATGAAATTTCTTCTTCACGGCGATGTCGGTGCAAATGAGCTAAGTGTCAGCGGCGATGATTATAAATATCTCATCAAAGTACGGCGCCATAAAGCGGGGGATTTGATCGCATTTCGCTCTCGCGAGCGTCTGAGCGAAGAGTATCGCTACCGATTGGAACGGACTGACGGTCGCGTTGCCTATTTCACCCTTCAAAGCCATCACGCTTCGCTTTGCGAGAGTCCGAAAAACCTCCATATCGGATGGTGTTTGGTGGATCCGAAAACGATTGAGAAAACCCTCCCGATGCTCACCGAACTTGGGGTGGCGAAAATCACCTTTATCCATTGCCGCCGTTCTCAGCAAAATTTTCGCCTCGATTTTGAGCGGTTTAACAGGATCATGGAGAGCTCCATCATGCAATGCGGCCGTACGTCGTTGATTGAACTCTCCGAGGCTCCGAATCTCAGCACCTTTTTAAAAAACAATCCCCAATCGGTGATTTTTGATTTCGGCGGAACAGCGCTTGAGAACGATGAATCGGTCGATACGGTCGTGATCGGTTGTGAGGGGGGATTTGATGAGGGGGAGCGTAAATTATTCAGTGATTATCGTGTTCGCCTCTTTTCTTCTCCTATGATATTGCGTTCTGAAACGGCGGCGGTAGCGATAGCATCGCGGTTATTGTAAAAAAAGAATTTTTTCGTTATAATTCGCCTCCAATTATCCGCCCCCGTACGGATATAAAACTATACAGACCGACGTACAACGCCGTCGATCACAAGGCAAACCTATGAAAAAAGATCTTCACCCGAACGTTGTTGAATGTACAGCAAGCTGCGCATGCGGTAACTCATTCACAACAACCAGCACAAAAGAGACTATCCGTGTTGATATCTGCAGCGCATGTCACCCGTTTTATACCGGTTCTGAACGTCAAGTAGACACAGCAGGTCGTATCGATAAATTCAAAAAACGTTACGCACTTAACTCATAATTTGTACGCCAAAGGAATGCATCCCTTTGGCTACGCTAACGCTAAGTTTCCCTCAGCGGGAAGCTCACGTGCA
>NZ_DASUIQ010000074.1:0-6480 GCF_036279695.1 Sulfuricurvum sp. | reverse complement strand
ACTACCATTATCTCTGCCATGGCGAGCGGATGCAGCGTCCAAGAACACACTCGAACTCAGCTCCCGTATGCTCTGATTGCAGCCGGAATATCACTCATTTTATTTATTCTATTTGGAATCGCACTAACATGACAAAAGCCTCTCTCCTCCTCCTCGAAGACGACCCGAACCTCTCGGAGAGCGTCAGCGAATATCTCGAAGAGCAAGGCTATCATGTCACTTGTGTGTATGATGCAACTTCTGCCGAAGATACCCTGTATGAGCACAAATTCGATCTCTTGCTTCTCGATGTCAACGTTCCGAACGGAAACGGATTTTCGTTGCTCAAAGCAAGCCGAAAAGAGGGAAATATTACCCCCGCTATTTTTATCACCTCCCGCAATGCGATGCAGGATGTCGAAGAGGGATTCGAGAGCGGCGGGGATGATTATATCCGTAAACCTTTCGCCCTAAAAGAGTTGCTTCTGCGGATTCAAACGATTCTCAAGCGGAATTTTTACCATAATCCGACCAATGCCCTTACCCTTGGTGAAGCGATCACGTATGACATCGATAATCAAGTGCTAACCATCAACGGCAGTATTCAAAACCTACAGCTCAAAGAACACAAGCTTCTCAAACTCTTTATCCAGCATCGCAACGAATTACTATCTCATGAAATGATTATGGAGCATCTTTGGGACTATGATGAAACCCCTAGCGATGGAAGTCTACGCACCTATATTAAAACGCTCCGCAAACTCCTCGGAAAGGATTCCATTGTCAGCCACAAGCGCCTCGGGTATCAATTTCGCTAAATACCGTACCCTCAAAAGCTTCCTGATTCTCTATGGGGTGATGTCGGTTCTGATCCTCGCATTGCTGGGCATTCTCTATTTCCAATACGCCAAAACGGTTATGCTCTCATCGCATCGTCTCGCGATGCAGCTCGAATCGGAAAGCTATGTCCCAAAACTCAAACGGTGGCTCGAAAATGATCGCAATCTCTCCACCTTTCCCAAAGATTTAGCCTATACAACCGCTCTTTACGGGTACGATCAAAAATCGATTGTTTCTCGATTGAATACTAATACTATCATCGATTTCAAAGAGAACATCTACCTCTCATCCAATCATGTCTATCTCATCATCCCCCTTGCCCCCTACGGAATGGGGGAGTTTTATCTGATTTTTGAAACCGAAGATGATGGACTATGGCGACAGCAGACGCTGGAGATCACCCTCATTTTCGGAGCGGTGTTATTTTTGATGCTTGTCGCAGTGGGATACCTCCTCTCCCGTTTGATCCTCCGACCGATGAACGAAGCGATAGCCCTGCTCGACGATTTTATCAAAGACACTACCCATGAGCTCAATACCCCCGTTAGCGCCATCCTCACCAATATAGAAGCTCTGCATGAGAGTGAGTTATCGCCTGCGATCCAAAAAAAACTCAAACGGATAGAGATCGCTTCACGTACTATCTCTACCCTCTACGATGATCTCACCTACCTCATCCTCAACCACGATTTAGCGGTAGAAAATAGAGAGCTTAATCTGAGTGATCTTTTGTATGAAAGAGTAGAATATTTCCGCCACCGGATCGAACAAAAAAAGATCACATTGAAACTGGCAATCGAGAGGGATATAACGCTCATGATCGATCACACCAAAGCAACCCGTTTGATCGATAATCTCATCTCCAACGCCATCAAATACAATCAAATGGAGGGGACGATTTCGCTTACTCTCCACCAAGGGGTTCTATGTGTTGAAGACAGCGGTATCGGCATTCCCGATGCGATGATCGAGCGGGTATTCGAACGCTATACGCGCGCCGATAAAAGTGTGGGGGGATTCGGGATAGGTCTTAATATCGTCGCGATGATCGCCAAAGAGTATGATTTGAAAATCACTATTGAATCGGAAGAGAGAGTGGGGACGAAGATTTGTGTGGAGTGGGAATAATCCTCTGCGTGAACAGAGGAAAATGACGAAAACAAAAAAGATTGGCTACGACGGCTCGTAGCAGCTAAAAAAGATTACTTGAGACCCGCAACGTAATCGGCGATCGTTTTCATATCCGCATCACTTAGGGTTGCCGTTTGACCTTTCATGATCGCACCCATCCCTTTGGTATTGCGCGTTCCCGCTTTATAGCCTTTGAGGGCATCGAGGGTTTTTGCTGAACTCCATCCGGCAATCACTTCCGATTTACCTAAAGCCGCTTTTTCACCTTTGGCACCGTGACACGCCGCACATTTTTGATACAGAGCACTGCCCTCAGCAGCGCTCAACATAACTGTAAGTCCAAGAATTACTATTAACGTTTTCATACTAAATCCTTTTTTTGTGTCTTATTTTTCAACCGCAACTCGGTACATTGCCCGAATCACTGCCGTATTCTTTGGCGAAATCACCAACATCTTGAAGCTGACTTTTCATTGATGGATTGCTCAAAATAGTTGCCGCAGACGGAAACCGTTCACTGTACTCTTTGATAAACCCTGCACCATCATTTGCAAAAAGCTCTTCCCATTCTGCCACCGTATGTTCAGCGGCAAACTTCGTTCCGTTCATGTTGAATTTCGCTTTGAGCGTTTTTAGATATGCTTTTTGACCCGCTTTAGCATCCGCTGAAGCAACCGTAGCACTGAGTGCTGCTACCAACAAGATTGAAAGTAACTTATTCATCTTTTTCTCCTTTTTCTAAAAGCTTCTCTTGCGAGATTCTCTTTTGATGAGAGCAGTATAAAAAGTGATTGTGAAGTGATTGTGGAACGTTATCGGAGGTTTTCGAGGCGATTGATCAATTCGACGGTTTGTTTCTCTTGCTCGTACAAAGCGAAGCTTTTACGAACGTACGCTTGGAGGAGAAGCTTGAGATCATTGTTCCCCTCGTAAGCGAAATCCTGTTTCATTTGCGCCGTCAAAAAGCGGGCAAAATCTTCCTCGACATCAATGTCGTAACGCTTGGCATTGAGAGTGAGGGATACTTTGGTCTTCATCCAAGTAGGCTTTCGATTTTAGAGACGATCGCTTCGATTTCAACGTCTTTTGCGGCAAGTTCATCTTTGTACATTTTAATCTCGTCGTCTTTGGACGCGAGTGCCCCATGCAAACGCTGGATTTCGGCATCTTTGTTCTCTTCGTTGCCGCGCATGGATGCACTCTCTGAGCGAAGGGTTTCAAGCTCCTCTTTGAGCGCGGCTTGTTTTTCAACCATATCGGTAATAAGTGTTGTCAGTTTTTCAAGTGGAGTGGGATTAAATAGCATAATGAACCTTGAGGATATAAAGTCTTGAGTATAATTTTATCACAGTTTAACGTTGGATACCCCGTTCTTCTGAGAAACAAGGTAAAATTCTAAGCGTTCACGATACTTTTACATAAAGAATATTGCTATTTATGCTTTTTAACTCTTATATTTTTATCTTTGCTTTTTTGCCTATTATGCTGGTTGGCTATTTTTTGCTTTTACGTCAACGGTTGGTTTTGGGTTCAAAAATCTGGTTAGTAGGAGGAAGCCTTTTCTTTTATGGCTATTGGAGTGCTATTTATATTCCGCTGCTGTTGGGAAGTATCTTCGTCAATTTCTTTGTAGGATCAGTATTTTCGGATAAATATCCATTGAAAATATCCAGAAAAGCGCTTCTTGTTTTTGGGATACTCTTTAACATCGCCCTTCTCGGTTTTTTTAAGTACACAGACTTTTTTTTAGAAAACTTTAACGGTATTTTTGCGGCAAATATTCCCCTACCGCACATCGTATTACCCCTCGGGATCAGTTTTTTCACGTTTACCCAAATAGCCTTTTTGGTCGATGCCTATAAAAATGAAGTAAAAGAGTATAACCTCCTGCACTATATGCTTTTCGTCACCTACTTCCCCCACCTTTTAGCCGGTCCGATCTTACATCACAAAGAGATGATGCCGCAATTTGCCAATAAGTGGAATTTCGCGGTTAGATGGCGGAATATCACTATCGGTCTTTTTCTTTTTTCAATCGGCTTATTCAAAAAAGTGGTCATTGCCGATACGTTTGCACAGTGGGCGAATGCAGGATTTGATACCTCAACAATCCTCAATTTTTTCGAAGCATGGGCAACCAGCCTGAGCTATACCCTCCAGTTGTATTTTGACTTCAGCGGGTATGTCGATATGGCTATCGGTATGAGTCTAATGTTTAATATTCGTCTCCCCCTCAACTTTAACTCCCCCTACAAAGCCAAAGACATTCAAGATTTTTGGAGACGATGGCATATTACCCTTTCGCGCTTTTTGAGAGACTACATCTATATCCCCTTGGGAGGAAATAAAGTTTCACGCATCAGAAACTATCTCAACCTCTTTAGTGTCTTTTTTATCGGCGGTATCTGGCACGGGGCATCTTGGATGTTTGTCATATGGGGAGCATTGCACGGATTCGCTATCGTGATTCACCGTCTTTGGAAAGATCTCGGCTTTAGAATGTGGGGATGGCTCGGATGGTTTATCACCTTCAATTTTGTCAATATCGCGTGGGTCTTTTTCAGAGCCGAAAACTGGGAGTCCGCACAAAAAGTGCTCGTCGGTATGCTAGGTTTGAACGGGGTGATGCTTCCGAATGCACTCGCGAACAAACTACCGTTTTTGGAAAACTACGGCATTCAGTTCGGCTCTTGGCTGAGGGCAACCGATATGAACACGATCACCGATCCCCTCTTTTTAGCCTTTTTTATCGTTTTTGCGGTGTGGTCAAAAAACTCTACCTATTTTAGCTCGGTCATGAAAACGGATAGAGTGCATCAAATCGCCATCTCCTTGATGTTGTTTGCAGGGATAATCATGCTTGAACGCCATAGTGAATTTTTATATTTTAGGTTTTAACAAGATGAAAAACAAATCCTTTTTACTCTCTGTCTTTTATGCCGTATCGATATTGTTTTCCCTGTTAATCGCATTCAACTATTTCTTTGACAGTTACGGTTTTTTTAAGAAGAACCGTACGATAGATGATGCCGCACGAGCGATTGCAAACCAAAGAAGTATAACCGGACTTCAAAATTACGATGAACGTATTTTTCAAAAAAAAGTCTTTCAAAACTTCCTGCAAAAACCCAAATGTATCGTACTCGGCTCCTCCAGAAGCATGATGATCGAATCAAAAATGGTCCCCCATAACAGGGGGTTTTTCAACCACTCCGTCTCCGGTGCCAGCATCGAAGATCATATGGCGATCATCGCTCTTTATGAGAAAAACAAAGCTTTGCCGAATAAAGTGATCCTAAGTGTAGACCCTTGGCTCTTTAACAAAAATAATAATCAAACGAGATGGAAAAGCCTAAAAAATGAGTATGAGTATGCACTCTTGGCTTTGTCACATGCACCTACTAAAAAAGCGGCTGAAAATAACGATAAAAACATCTATTGGCAATTAATCAATTATGAAAATACAAAAAACAACCTCTTAAACTTTCAAAATACCCTGCACGATAAAAACACTCTCAAAATCATTAGCGATGAAGATGTCGATGCAATGATCAAACGAGGCGATGGCTCTATTGCCTATCCTTTTAAAATCAGACATCAAAACGACACGGAGACACTCAAACTCGCGAAAAGCTACTGTTCCGCTCCGATATACAGTGTCGAAAATTTCAATGAATTATCCAATACCTCTTTGTTTGAGCAATTAATCACCCACCTGCAAAACAACGGTGTAGAAGTTGTACTCTTTTTGCCCCCCTATCACCCTATTGCGTACCGCTACTTTTTAAACCATCCGAAATACAAATATGTTCTTGAGGCTGAAACCTATCTACAAACACTCTCACACAAACAAAATATACCTCTCTTCGGTTCCTATAATCCCGATCTATATGGCTTGACCTCGACTGATTTTACCGACGGTATGCATGCTAAAACATCCGCACTTCAAAAAATTCTACAGAAATAGTTTTCACTGTAATTTGATACTTTCACTCGATCAAAATCTGTAAACAAATTTATGCGAGTTTTATACGAGTAAATTGTTTTATATTTCTTCTGTTTAAACGAAGGAGTATTTATGAAAAGTATTCATGTTGTTGTAATCGGAGGAGGATATGGTGGTATCCGTGCCATAGAACGATTGACCACCAATAGCGACATACGAATCACACTAATCGATAAAAATCCGTATCACTATATGCAGCCTGAAGTGTATGATTTCATCGCTAACAAAGTCGATATGTCCGATATCATTATCGATCTCCCCTCGTTATGCAAAAGTTTTGGATTAGTCGAATTTATCTGCGATGAAGCTACCGGTATCGATCCACAAACGTCAACTGTCTCCTTATCGACCCAAAGTATCCGTTTTGACTATCTTATAATCGCGAATGGAAGCCGAACCCATTTCCCTGATGTAATCAAAGGGCTTCGAGAACATACACATGGGGTGAAAAGTATCCCAGCAGCTTTAAATTTTAAACAGCAGTTTGAACGGGCTCTGCTCAACCGTATCGAAACTCAAACCCG
>NZ_DASUIQ010000073.1:0-3735 GCF_036279695.1 Sulfuricurvum sp. | reverse complement strand
TTATCAAGGCATTTGTCTTTGATAAATTTGATAATGGTGAAAGCAATTACAATTATCTAAGAGAATTACGTAATTCTATTGTACATAGAGGATATGATATTACTTGTGCTTCGCACTTTAATGATAATTTTCCCATGCTATTAGCCCCAGAAAGTATTCCTAACCGCAATGCCAACGAGGAATATTTAGCTTTTGGATTATATATAATTGAACTAATTGAAAAAATTGAATCAGTTATCGGTGACATTATTTTTGATCATGTTCAAATTATTGATCTTTATAAACAAACTTATACAACAGAAGAACAAATTGAACTTCTAGTAAAATTCATCACTAAAATCAAATTTATTCCAGAGTCTGTCAGAAAAATGGCACAGGAGGAAATACCAAAAATTGATTTTTCAAAAATAAATTCTGATAAGTTTTCTAATTTTGAAAAAATTATTAAATATAATGTATTTCCTAGAAAAGAAATAGAGGTCAGGCCTTAAATTTTAATTTACCTTCCCTCACCCCACATTTCAAAATAGCTCCCTACTTTTCTGTTTAGCCGAAAAGTAGTAAAAGAGCATACCGCGATCCAAGAACGTTCCTTCCTCTCGACACTTATGCTACAATATCTCATCATTTGACGAGTATCAAAAAGGAAAAAAATGAAACATTTTGATATAGGTTCTTTACTAGTTATATTAATCACCTTTGTTCTTTTTACAATAGCCCTGTTTTTTACAGGATTCACTCACGATATATTATTGGAAGCGGGTGTGTTTTTGGTTTCTGTAAAATTGATCATTATGGCATACAAATCAAGTGTTTCTTCTCTACGTATCCATCAAGAACTTGAAGAGATCAAATCCATGTTGCATGAAATCAAACAACGAGATTAGACAAAAAGACATCTCGATGGAAAAAATAATTATCGCTCTCGTTATACTCAGTGTCGCACTTTTGATCTATAGCTACTCTACCAAAACTTCCCGACTAACATACCTCGAAACGTACCGGTTTCATCCCGCACTGCGTAAAAAAGTCCAAGCTCGCTACCCTCATTTGAGCGATGATAATATCACTTTGGTTTTCGATACCCTGCGTGAGTATTTTTTTATGACCCATCGCGCAGGTAAAACGATGGTTGCCATGCCCTCTCAAGTCGTCGATGTCGCATGGCACGAATTTATCCTTTTTACCCGAGCATACAAAGAGTTTTGTGATCGCGGGTTGGGACGGTTTTTACACCATACACCGACCGAAGCGATGAAAACCCCTACCTTGGCGCAAGAGGGGATAAAAAAGGCATGGAGGCTCGCTTGCGTGAGCGAAAAGATCGATCCAAAAAAACCGGATCGGCTGCCGATGATATTCGCTATCGATGCTCTTTTACTGATCCCTGATGGCTATCACTATGTACTCGATTGCAATAATCCCGCTTCTCCTGCATACGGTGATGGGTATTGTGCTAGTCATATAGGATGCTCAAGCGGGTGTTCCGGCGGATGCGGAGGGGACACAGGCGGCGATGGCGGAGGAGGATGCGGAGGTGATTAAAAAATGAACTCATATTTAGAAAAAGTTAAAATTTATCTTTACGAAAGAATAAACGCTTACTGGGCATTTATTAAAATACTATTGTTATTTCCATTCACTCTTATATGGTTTATGAATTTGGAAATATTTTTCCAAGTAGCTTTAGCCAATCCTGTTCTTTGGGCAATTTTTATTATAACCTTCGGCTATCCAATTTATAGAAAATTCAAAAATCATGTAGAGTATACATGGGGTGAGTTTCTTTTTCATTTTTATCTGTTTACGATTTATCTGGTGACTATTTTCACGATTTTTTTTGCTAAAACGACCGATTTGCTCAATGAAAATACCATTAATACAAAAGTTGCCCAAGTACTCTATGACGAACAATGGACAGAACAGTACCAAAAGAAAGTTTGCAAGGGATCAAGACGCCGTTCATGCCACTACGAAACAGCAACAACCATCCATCCTGCTCAATACTATCTACGCCTCGCAGATTCTAAAGAAATCGATATAGAGCGTGACATTTATCTGTATTACACGGCACTTTTTGAGAATTCCGTGAAAGAAGAGCTACACCATTCCGGACAGATTTCGACAGGTGATGGTAATCGATATCGATCCTATGCCAACGATTACCTGATTCCGGCATCGTACAAAAGTAAATATGTCGATTACATAAAAGCAAACGGTGGGACGATTTTAAAAGAGAGTTTCACCAAAAGCTATCCTAATTATCAGTCAAAATTAGTCAATTATCCACAATTACGTGAAGAGGGATTTGGGCCTATCGGTATCGACCGTATTATTGATCCGCTCAATGTTTTAGAGCCAGATAGCAAAAAAGAGCTTGAAGAATCACTCGATAGACTAAACGCCCTCTACGGCAAATCAAAAGAGGTCAATATTATCCTGTATGTCGTCCAAGAGGTTAAAAAAGATTTCCCATACGCTCTAAGTATGCACTGGAAAGGGATAAAACAAAACGATGTTCTCATTATTGTTTCATTAGATCAATCCAAAAAAATTCAATGGTGTAAAACGTTGGCATTCACGGAACATGAACTTTTTAAAAGAGAACTTGAGAATGCCATTGTACATAATGGAGAGGTAAATCTCACTATAGCGGATATAATCAAAAAACAGATTCAAAATTCCCCTTCATCCAAAAATGGATTTTTGAAAACACAGATGGAAAAATACTCCTATTTAAAATACCAACTTAGTATGCCTTGGGAGATAAATATAGGGATTTTCATCTTTTTTATGATATCCAATATTCTTGCCACACGATTTTTTGAAAAAAATAAATTTTCATTACTTAAAGATATAGATGAAGATTTTCCAATTGAAAACCGTACTTTATAAACGGAATGAATATGAGGAACTAGAGGTTAGGTATTCAATCTTCACTTTTTGACATACCGTACCAAAAATGGTACAATTACTCATGGATAAAAAACAATCTACGATGAAACCTCAAGGAATCGGAACCAGTTTCGATGATTTTTTAGAAGCAGAGGGGATGCTTGCAGAAGCCGAAGCGGTAGCGATCAAACGGGTCATCGCATATCAACTCGAAGAGACGATGAAAAAAGAGCATATCACCAAAACTGAAATGGCAAAGCGGATGAAGACCAGTCGCAGTGCGATTGATCGTCTGCTCGATCCGCTCAATACCTCTATCACCCTAGCAACCATTGAAAGTGCTGTCAGTGCAATGGGAAAACGATTACAGATTCAGATGGTTTAATACTTCTATAAACACTCTAATTATAAAGCTTCAACGTCTCCCCAACACTCACCCGAGCTTCTCTTTGCTCCATCGTGATACTCTCCCGCCACGGCATCGGATTCACCTCCGGTGACATCAACCCTTTGGACTTATGGACACGGATCACATACTCGCCACTGTTTACAAAATGGTCGTTATATTCGGCAATGTAGGGCATATCCCACACAATGCACCCCTCGGTCGGACACACATCGGCACATTTCGGTACGGCGGAGTCCACACACTCGATACATTTTTCAGGCTTCACATAAGTGTATTCCCCATCCTCAAGCGGCGAATCCGAAGCGCTGACAATCGCCGTTGCAGGACACTCCTCGATACACGCGTCACAGTTGATACAAGAGTCGGTAATTAGAACTGCCATAAATTGCTCCTCTAATTTGGATTAATAGTCTATAGGGTATGCATAATAT
>NZ_DASUIQ010000072.1:0-35017 GCF_036279695.1 Sulfuricurvum sp. | reverse complement strand
GTGGCACAAAAAGCGATCGATCGCGGTGTCGGAGCACGGGGATTACGGGGGATTATAGAAGAAGCGATGCTACCGTTACAGTTTAGCTGTCCGTCGAATAAATCGATTGCGAGTGTTACCATTACCGAAGCGGTAATCGATGATCCGAGTAAAGAGCCGATCTTTACCTACAAAGAAGAGCACGCGGAAGCGTGAGAAGTAATCTTTAGTTTGAATACTATCGGAGCTTGGCTCCGATAGTAACTTTTATTGTAATTTCTCAGTTACCAAATCATTGACGACCTGAGGATTTGCTTTTCCTCCCGTCGCTTTAAGCACCTGCCCGACAAAAAAGCCGAACAATTTAGTATTACCCGCTTTGTATTTTTCGACATTATCGGGATTTTTTGCCATCACGTCATCAATGATCGGCAAAATCACGGACGGATCACTGATCTGCACCAATCCCTGCGCTTCGACGATTTTGGTCGGGTTATCACCACTTTGCGCCATCTCTTCGAACACCTGCTTGGCGATTTTGTTGGAAATGATCTCATCATCGATCATTTTCACCAGCTCGGCGACCTGCGCGGCGGTGAATTTCAGCTCGCTTGCGTCTTTTTCTTTGAGTTCTCGCGCCACTTCATTCGCCACGATATTGGCGATAGTTACTGGGCTATTATTGAGTGCTATCGCCGCTTCGTAAAACGATGAGAGCTTCTCATCCCGAGCAAGGGTATTCGCCACTTCGCCGTTTAGTTTCAGCTCACTCGTATATTTGTCAAATCGCGCTTGCTCGACTTCGCTCATCGGTGCTACTTCACCGTCGATCTGTACCTTTTTCTCTGCCGCTTTGCGCTCTGGTTTAGCTGCGCCCTCGTCAGCTTTGTTCTTTTTGTTCCACGAGTCTTTCAGCCCTACAATTTTGTTAAATACCGGCGCTTCGTCGGTATAGTCGATCGGATCGGCGTAAAAATACCCCTGACGCTCGAACTGGAAACGGACATCCGGTTTTTCACTGATGAGCGCAGGCTCGACCAGAGCGTTTTTGATGATTTTGAGCGAATCAGGATTGAGATCTTCGACCCCTTCCGGTGCTTCGCAGGTGTAGAGACGATCATAGAGTCGTACCTCGACCGTTTTTGCCGTGTTGGCTTCGACCCATTGGATCGCACTTTTGACCTTAATACCGCTCGTATCGGAGCCGCTTTTGGAGTCGGGATGGTACGTTGCGATGATCTCCGTGATGTTGCCTGAGGCGTCTTTGATCACCTCTTTGCAGGTGATGATGTAGGCGTGTTTGAGGCGGACACTTTGCTCCGGTGTGAGACGGTAAAAGCCCGCAGGCGGGTTCTCACTAAAATCCTCGCGCTCGATGTAGATTTCACGGGAGAACGGCAGTTTTCGGCTCCCCTCTTTCGGCACATCCTCAGGGTAATACGAGGCATCAAGCTCTTCGCTCCCCTCGTAGTTCTCGATAGTGACTTTGAGCGGGTCGAGGACACACATCACGCGCGGTACTTTGGTATTGAGATCATCGCGGATACAGAACTCGAGCTGTGCGACATCGACCATCGAGTTGGCTTTGGCGATACCGATCTGGTGGCAGAAGTTCAAGATTGACTCAGGGGTATACCCGCGTCTACGAAGTCCTGCGATGGTCGACATGCGCGGATCGTCCCAACCGTTCACATACCCTTCGTTGACCAGTTCGAGAAGCTTACGTTTACTCATGACGGTGTAGTTGATCCCCAGACGTGCAAACTCGTGCTGATACGGGCGCGGTGATGTCAGCCCCAGCGTATCGAGTACCCAGTCATAGATGTCGCGATTGTTTTCAAACTCCAACGTACAGATAGAGTGGGTAACCCCCTCGAGATAATCGGAGATACAGTGACCGTAATCGTACATCGGGTAGATATTCCACGCATCACCTGTTCGGTAGTGGTGGGCGTGACGGATACGATACAGCAGCGGATCGCGCATCTTCATATTCGCCGCACTCATATCGATCTTGGCACGGAGGACGTGTTCACCGTCTTTGAATTCGCCGTTTTTCATCCGCTCCAAGAGATCGAGGTTCTCTTCGACACTGCGCTCGGCATAGACGCTGCGGCGTCCCGCTTCGGTCACTGTCCCGCGATACTCTCGAATCTCCTCTTCGGTGAGGCTGTCGACGTAGGCTTTGCCCATTCTGATGAGCTGTTTTGCATATTCGTAGAGTTCGCCGAAATAATCCGACGTATAACGGACATTCCCCTCCCATTGAAATCCGAGCCACTCTACGGCATCTTTGAGCGCTTCGACGTAGCGGGTGTCTTCCGTCGTCGGGTTGGTATCGTCCATCCGAAGATTACAGTGCCCTTTATAATCCCGCGCGATACCGAAATTGATCGCGATCGATTTGGCGTGTCCGATGTGGGGGAAGCCGTTTGGCTCGGGGGGAAAGCGGGTTACAACTTCGCTGTATTTGCCCGCGTGTAAATCCTCTTCGACGATGGTGCGTAAAAAATCTTTGCTCTCGCTCATATAAAAAACCTTCAAAATCTTGATACTGCTATATTAATTGCGTATTTTATCGAATAAGTTCAATTATAACGATATCAGCAGAGTAAAACATGCAAGGAAATGGCTAAAAACTCATCAATTTTAGGTGCAGTAAACATAATGTTGAAATTCTGTGAAAAGAGAAAGATGTATCAAGTGTGCATTCCAATCGATAAGAATTAGCACAAGTAAGACATCCCCATATCAATTCTCGGGAACATGTCGTACCTTAAAATGTAAAATTATAAGCTTAATTCATAATACTATAACGGCTTAAGCCCTAATAACTTTCTCTTGTCATTAATTTTCATTGCAACATAATCCATAAATGCTGGATGTATTTGCCATTTGACTTTTTGTATCAAATTCCAATTTTCTTTCGTGATTTCAAGTTTAGATGAATCAATGTGATTATATCCATCAGGTTGCGACTTATCTGTTACTCTTGCTCCCAAAAAACCAATTTCAAAAAGGTATTTCCAAAGTGAGAAGATATCCTCATCTGTCCCATTCAGAACTTTTCCAAAAAGCATGGTATTAAATCTTGTAGGAACAGTTTGTAAAAACTTTTTCATATTATCAGAATCAAGAATATAACCTTTTTCAAACCCACAATCAACAAATGAGTTAATTATAGCTTTGATTTTTGGACACTCGTCTTCAACTTCTACTTCTAAGTCATCAACTCTGTTACCAGCGAATTCTGATATGATATTTGATAAATGTAAACTTGTTATTTTATTTACTTTTTCATCATATGCTTGTTCTGCAAGTGCACCAATTAACTGAATTGCGTCTCTTGGGTTTCTAGAGCGTTTAGGAATATAATCAGACCAATATCTTTTAGTCTTAATACCAGGAATTTGAACATATATATCTTGAAAAAATTCACGATAGATTGTTTGATTACAAGGATTTTTTATTTGCTCACAAGCTTTTCTCATACGAATTTCAATAATTCGTCTAATATTTTCTTCACTTTGGTTTAATTTAACGACTTCTTCGCGTACGTGATCAATCTGATCACGTTGTCCACGACCATCTTTTTCAAGTCTTTTCCATACTTCTGTTCTTAATGTAATAATACATTTGACATTTGGAATATCACTCATAATTTCACGTGAAGCAAGAATAAATCCCCAAATTCTATTCAAGTGATTAGGTTCACTTGGTGATGTAATTTGATCAGTATCGTCAATGACTAAGTAAAAAATATTCGTTGTATCGTCAAGCTCTCCTTTGATAGCATCTTTAATCCTAGTCGTCTCTTGGGATTTAAAACTATGAGCTAAAGCTTGAAAATCTATCCCTGAAATTTTTTTTCCAAAACCATTAAGAACTTGTAATGCGCGTTGTATTACATCAGGTTCAAGCTTACCTGCATCTTGTGCTAATTGATTTAAAACTGCAGCATCATTACCATGAACGAAATTAGTATTTTTTTGAGCAATTTCAACACCAATTGCTCTTAAAAGAGCTTTTTTTGATTCTCTAATGATACTTGCCGTCGATTGGTCTGCATAACTTACTACTATGTCTGCTGGTTTTAATAACAAAAATGGAATTGATTGTGTAGAGAGTATTTGATGCATATAATTAACAATTGCAGATTTTCCAGAACCCTTCTTGCCGACGACTATTCTTGGTGTATTTTTAGGAACATGCATGATTTTTTCAAATTGATTGCTTTCTAAAAATACTTCCGGAAGTAAATCTTTATCAGTTTCAGTTGTACCAGACTTTGGAAAATAAGTTCTGAGTTGATTAATATTGTTCACTAGCCACCTTCTTACATTATTCATTAAATTTAATTAGTTTGATTTAAACTTATTTTACTTCCTATTATCTTAAACAAACTATATTCATTGAGGTATTGTTTCCATTTTCCACATTTATTTTATTATTCAACAAACTAAATACTTAACTTATGTAATACTATTCTCGAACAAATCTTGCAATCTCTCCTCATATTAACCGACACTATGAGGACTATCTATGAAACGCGTCTATTTAGATAACAACGCCACCACCAAGCTCGACCCGATCGTAAAAGTAAAAATGCAGCCTTTTTTCGAAGAGCTCTACGGTAACCCGAACTCCCTCCACCAATACGGGATCGAAGTGCGCCCTTATCTAAACGAAGCGATGGGCAATATGTACGATGCCCTAAACGCTCCCGATGCCGATGACATCCTCATCACCTCATGTGCGACCGAGAGCAACAATACCGTCCTTAAGGGAGTCTTTTTCAAACATATCCTCCGCGATCCGAGCAAAAACCATATCATCGCCTCTGCTGTCGAGCATCCCTCCGTCTTAGAGACCCTCCACTTCCTCGAAGATAACGGAGCGGAGATCACATTCGTTGACGTCGATCAGTTCGGTTATGTCAGTGCCGAACGTGTCGCGGCGGCGATCACCGACAAAACAATCCTCATCTCTATGATGTGGGCGAACAACGAAACGGGGATGATTTTTCCCGTCGAAGAGGTTGCCGCAATCGCAAAAGAGAAAGGGATTTTGTTCCACACCGATGCCGTTCAAGCGATCGGAAAAGTGAAAGTCGATCTCACCGCAACACCGATCGATTATCTCACCTTTTCCGCCCACAAATTTCACGGTCCCAAAGGGATCGGCGGTCTGTACGTCCGTAAAGGCTCGGAGCTGCCTAACCTCCTCCACGGCGGAGAGCAAATGGGAGGCAAGCGTGCGGGAACCCTCAACGTCGCCTACATCATCGGTATGGGTCTGGCGATGAAACAATCGGTCGGACATTTGGAGAAAATGAACAGTGACGTGCGAGCACTACGTGACCGTCTCGAAGATGCTATCTCTCAGCTCCCAGACACCATCGTCGTCGGAGATCGTGCACGCCGTACTCCGAACACTATCCTTATCTCTTTGCGCGGTATCGAAGGGGAATCGATGTTGTGGGATCTCAACCGCGCAGGGATCGCGGCATCTACGGGAAGTGCGTGCGCTTCCGAAAGCCTCGAAGCCAATCCCGTCATGAGTGCGATCGGGGAAGATCCTGAACTCGCCCATACGGCAATCCGCCTCAGCCTCAGCCGTTTTACCACCGCCGATGAGATCGACTACACCATCGACGTATTCATCAAAGCGGCGGAACGTTTACGCTCGATCTCCTCTACCTACGCCTACACCAACGAAAAATAGCCGATGGGCTATTTTTACACACTTCACAAAATATTTAAAAAATTAAGTATGACTATTTTATGACTTTTTAACACTTTTTTAATACAGCAAAAATCAAATTTTTCCAACATTTTTGTCTTGATTTATCCAAAAAACTTATATAAATAACTATTTAAAACACACTGTATTTGATTATACAAATTCATCGACTTCATTCGCGAAAATCGCGTGACTGGAATATGACCATCACCTTGGTATCATTTTTTAAGTACTCAAAATACAAGGTGGACTGTTATGATTAGATCATTTTCAATTAAAACTCGACTCATTGTTATGGGCCTATTTTTAATATTATTGTTGATTCTTAGCGGAATCGTCGGAATATCCTCTTTAGCTAAAAACAACACCTATATGACATCAATTTACAACGATAGAGTTGTCCCGATGAAACAGCTCAAAGTCGTTGTCGATATGTATGCGGTCAATATCGTGGATACCACTCATAAGATGAATTACGGACTCATATCGTATTCAGAGGGGACGAAGCTCATCATTGATGCGGAACAAGCGGTAGATAAACAGTGGAAAGCGTATACATCTACTTATCTAACACCCGAAGAAAAACAACTTGTATCCGAAGCGGAAATACTTATGAAAGATGCCAATGATGCAACTGCGGAGCTTAAAAAAATCCTCGCACGTAATGATAAAGAAGCATTAGCTGCATTCGCTAAAGATAGACTCTATCCCGCGATCGATCCGGTTAGTACCAAATTTTCGGAACTGGTCGATTTGCAACTCAAAGAGAGTGAGAAACTGAATAGCGCTTCGGTGGAAACCTACAGCAGTGCTAGAACGGTAGAACTAACCCTCATTATACTGGGAGTAGTATTCGGAACATTTGTTACAGCCCTGATCGCTTCCTCTATTTTAAATTCTATTAATGAGCTACGAACTATCGCACACTCATTGGCGAACGGGGATGGGGATCTCACCAAACGACTGGATGAAAACGGTCACGATGAACTGAGTGAAACCAGTAAAGCCGTAAATGCATTTATCCAAAAGACCCAAGGGATTGTTGCCGATTCAAAACGCAGAGCAAGCGAAAATGCCGCAATTGCGGAAGAGTTGGCAGAAACGAGCAAACAAATAGGTTTGCGGGTCGAAAGTTCTACTGAAATCGTTTTTCATGCGAACAACGATGTTACGAATATTGCAAAAAACACTGCCGAAATCGCCAAAAAAGCCGAAAATGCCAAAGACGATGTAAACAACGCCAAAACAGAACTGATTAACTCTAAAAAAGAGATGGAGGCTATGTTGGAAAAAATCGCAGAGAGTGTACGAATCGAAACCGAATTCTCAGCGCGACTCAACCAACTCAGCAATGAAGCGGAGCAAATTAAACAAGTTCTCTCCGTGATCGGCGATATTGCCGATCAAACCAACTTATTAGCACTCAATGCCGCAATCGAAGCGGCGCGTGCCGGCGAACACGGACGAGGGTTTGCCGTGGTTGCGGATGAAGTACGCAAACTTGCAGAACGTACTCAAAAAAGCCTATCTGAAACCGATGCCACCATCAGTACCATCGTTCAATCCATCGTAGAAGCCAGCGAGCAAATGGAGAAAAACAGTAAAAATATCGAAGAACTTGGAAGTTTAAGTGAAACTATCAGCCAAAAAATCCATACCTCGACCCATATCATGGAACAGACACAAGAGGTGATTACCGATCTATCGGTTGGCTCAGATGCCAATGCACAAGAGGCTACGCGAGTAGCAAAAGAGGTCAATGAGATCAGCGATCTCTCCTCTAAAAATGCGCGCAGTATTGAGGAGGTTGCCTCGGCTGTCGATCATTTAGCCACCAATAGTATCAATCTCAATAGTCAACTCGGATTATTCAGAACCTAACACAGGATATGCTATTATTGTATAAACCGATTACAATAAAGGGTGTTAATGAATCAATTACAAGATGAAACGTTTATATCAAATGAAGATGATGTTTGCCATAAACTGTTTCAGTCGGCCATTGATACCCAAAAAAATCTAATCGTGCTCCTCTATCAAAACAGATTGGTTCTTTTTAACAAAGCCTTTCAAGAATTTACCAATATGCCTACGGTGAAAATGTTTCTCCGTGAGTTCGGTTCTCTCCCTAACCGTTTTGTCCCTCATGAAGCCTATTTTCATGCAGGAAAAGCCTCCAATCCACAAGAGTGGACACGAGCCATCATGGAGCTGAGCGAGAGTGATCGTATCGTCAGTATGATCAACTACCGTGCCGATCCCTTTGCGTTCTCGGTCACGATCGAAGAACCGGTAGAAGATTACACTATTGTCTCGTTTTGCGATATTTCCCAAGATTTGATCAAACGGATCATGATCGAAAACGATGTCAGTATTGACAAAGAGAGCGGCGCGTTCAATAAAGATTATTTTGTCCACACCTCTAAAAGCTTCCAAAATGCCGCCGAGTTTAATGAAAAAGCGGTGGGTATTACGATGATCGAGTTGATGTCATCGGACAGCGAAGCCGATAAATATCTACACGATTTTACCTCCAGCATCAAATGCAATATCCGCCAAAGCGATATGTTGGTGCGATGGGATAAAAAGACTTTTTTATTAGCCTATTTGATCGACAATGCGGACAATGCAATGAAATTCAGCCGAAAATTGCTGAGTGTCATGAGGGAAGAGCCTTTTGAGAACCTAAAAACGATTCAAATGCGTCTGGGGACAACCATACAACTCGAGAATGAACTCATCCCCGATATTATTGAGCGTGCTCAAAGTGCTTTAGCGCGATCCCAAGCCTCACAAACGACTCTTCTGTAATCTTATTCAAAATCGCTCATCGGTACGTCGATTAAAAACAGATGAGCATCTCGATTGGCGGTAATTTCAAACGCCTCATCTCCGATCACGTGAAGCTCATCCCGACGTTTAAGGGTATGTCCGCATGCGTTAACCTCGCCGTCAAGAACAAATAAAAGACGACCGTATCCCGTTTGGATAGGATCGGAAACCAAGGTGTGCCCCATAAAAAGATGGGAGACACGAACCGTAATATCCTGCTCTATCCGCAGAGAGTTTTTACGCCCGTTTCCGCTGATAATGAGTGCCCAGCGGTTAAGCCTATCCATATCGCAATTGCGCTGCTCATATCGGGGCATAAACCCTTTTTGACGGGGTATGATCCATAACTGTAATACTTTGGTTTTTTCAACAGCAGAGGGGTTATGATCTAAAAGGCGGATATTATTACCCGCCGTAACATACTGCATCTGCCCTGCTCTACTCACACCGCGGCTTCCGTCACTATCTTTGTGTTCCAACAGACCGTGCGTTACAAAGGTTACGATCCCGACGTCACGATGAGGCTGAAGTTCACAGCTCCCCAAAGGTTCGATCTCTGTCTCTTTTAAAAGACATAACGCCCCTAGTACGCTCTGTTCACAATGATTGTCATCATGCCTGACGAAAGAACTTTTATCATTCATACCGCACTTGCCGGCTCGATGCAAAAATGTTTTCATTTTAATCCCTTTCCCAAAAGCGATCTAACTCTTTTAGCTACTCGGATATACTCATAAAAACTATTGTAGCACTCTAACTATAAACTTTTATTAATATAAAAACTGTTTTTTTAAACGTCATACTCAGCACCGAGTTCCGAGCGGGTCAAGCGTAATCTCTCTGCCAATACCGCGGCAAGACTCTGCATAAAATGGAGTGCCGTTTTTTTGTGATGAATTGAAAATTGTTCAAAATCATCCCGTCTAATACTATACAACTCCACATCGCTCGCGGCAACCGTATCGGTATAATGAGGTATCCCCTCTAAAAAAGAGAACTCACCAAAAAAATTGTTTCGTCCTATCGTGTTTAAATGGATACTTTTTCGTCCCGGATAGGGGAGCATAATCCGCACGGAGCCGTGACGAATGAGAAAAATTTCACCGCTTCCTTCCCCTTCGGAATAGATCGTTTCCCCTTTTTTATAGCTTCTTGTCTCTACCAGACTCCGTAGCTCTTGGATGGTTTCCTCTTTTCGCCCTTTGAAGAGATCCAATTCACTCAAGTCTAAGACCCCTTCACCGTCACACACAAGCATACCCTCTTTGATGATTTTATGCTCCACCCACTCGATAGCATCGTCCAGATCGTCAAACACTTTGATCGGGCTCAAGTGTTTGAGCAATCCGACTTGGTTGAAATAGCTCTCCATATCATCTCCGCTGGGGAGTTTATGGGGCAGTCGGCATAAAAGAAGATAACCGTCTCGCTCATGCAGAATATCTTTGATCTGCAATAAGATATGGGCGGCGGTGAGATCAACGTTCTGCACCCGCTTCATATCCATGATGATGTATTTTTTATACTGTAAATCTTCTTGGAGCATTGTGTATAGCTGATTGGCGGTACCGAAAAATAGACTGCCGTGAAGTTCGTAAACGGAAAAAATATCCCCTCTGGAACACAAAAGGTTCTCCTCTTCCTTTCCCCGAACAATCTTGCTACGAGCTTCCGTTCCGTCTTGATGGCGGTAGACGACAGACGCACCGATTTGTTGGATGATATAAAGCACTACCGCTAATATCAGCCCGACACCCGCCGCCGCGATCAAACTGATCGAAAGTGCCGTTACGGCAACAGCAACTATAATAAAAAAATCGAGCATGGTTTGTCGTGATTTGAGAAGTTTCATACTGTGTTTATCGATCATTCGAAAACCGATCACAATCAAAATACCGGCCAATGCCGAGACCGGAATCCATGCGATAAAACGGGCTAAAACCACAAAAGCCACTACCGCCATGATCCCCTCGATCAGTCCTGATAATCTGGTTTGAGCACCGCTGGAGATATTGACCATAGTAGCTCCCATCGTCCCAGACCCCGGCATACCTCCGATCAATGCGGAGACAACGTTACCTGAGCCTTGAGCGATAAGTTCTCGGTTTGAGTTATGAAACGAATGGGTCATGGAATCGAGAATAACGCAGGTTTTCAGGGTATCGATAGAGAGAAGTGCCGCTAACGTCAACGCAGGAAAAAGTAAAAGGGTGAAATCATCTATAGTAAAATGCATGATACTTTGAAAACGGCCGATAAACGTGTCTAAAAAGTTGATCCCGCCGCGCCCTCCAAGCTCTCCGATCACATACGCATTATTGGGTTGCAGTAAAATCGGATCGATAAGTCCCAGAATGAAATAGGCTCCTATCCCCGCGATCAGTGCCGTAATAACGGCCGGAATGGCACGTAATACTTTATTAGCATAAATCATAGTAATAATGGTCACCATTCCAACCGTAATGCTTTGCCATTTCCATCCGGAGAGGATCTGAAACGCATCCCAAAAGTGCGTCCCCTGAGGGAGTCCTACAAATATGGGCGATTGTGCCGCGATAATATAGAGCCCTACCCCGCTAAGATAGCCGCTGACAACGGGAAACGGCATATATTTGATGAGCCTTCCCAATCCGATAACACCGAAAAGGATCTGAAAAATCCCCGCTAACAACGCGACAATCATCAACATCGAAAAGACTAAATCGGGTCCGACATCTTGGGATATATAGTGAAGGGCAAAAGCTGATAGTACCGCAGCGGCAGGGGCACTCGGAGCGGAGATGAGACGTTCCGTCCCACCCATGAGAGAAGCGACCACTCCCATCGCCGCAACGCCTAATATACCAGCAACCGCACCGTAAGCTCCATAGTGTCCCCCGATGGTCGCGTAGATCGTTACCCCAAACGCGATAGCAGCGGGCAATGCCACGAGCATCGCCGCCGTTCCGCCCCAAAAATCGCCTGAAAAGTTTGCTGTTTTAAACATTTTTCACAATCCCATACTCATTCAAATAATCGATCTATTTTATTGTATCCAAAATAAAATTTTGATGGGACAGTGAAAAGAAAATGCTCGGTTGTAGCGCTTAAGACATCGCATCCATCGTCTGTATCAGTTCATGCATTTGTGTGTCCAAATTTCCGACATACTGCGTTAAAGAGGTCATTTCCTGCATGTTCTGATTGAGTGTTTCACTGTTATCACTGATCGCTTGAATCAGGATATTGATCGTTGCCGAACTCTCAGCAAGGCTTTTTTGGGTACGTTCTGCCAATTTACGGACTTCATCCGCAACAACAGCAAAGCCCCGACCGTGCTCGCCTGCTCTGGCTGCTTCAATCGCCGCATTAAGGGCAAGAAGATTCGTTTGTTCTGCAATGTCTCCTATGGTTACCAATATCTCTTTAGTCTCTCTCGCATTTCCGACTAAGATATGGAGATTATCCGCAAGATGACGCTCTTTTGCGGCAACCGTGTCAATTTTCTCTACAGCGGTATTAATCGTTCCGTTCAGCTCAACAAATCGGGTATCCCGCATCGTTTTGAACTGTTTCGTTTTCGTATCCAGTACCTCTTTCGCCTCATGATTTTGACGTTGCATTGATTGCAGTGTGGTTCCGAGTTCATTCACTTTTTCGAGCAACTGCCCCATTTTCCCCTCTACCTGTATATTGGCACGGGTATCATATTGCCCTTCGACAAGGGAAGTAACCACTTTCATCATATCATCGATACTCAACTCAATCGAATCGAGCATACTGTTCATTGTTTTTTTCAACAAATGGACATGCGGAGATTTTGAGTCATTGGTAACACGACATCCATAATGACCGCTTCTTACTTTATCCGCCAATAAAACCATTTCACCGGCTACTTTCGTATCGATGAGAACCGTTTCTTCATGTGCACGAATAATACTATTAACTTTTTCTTCCACACTACCCGGAGCGGCCGTAAGAGGATTCAAGCTGTTGCGTTTATGCTCGATCAACGCCAAAAAACCGTTTAGTTCATTTTGCAATTCACTATTATCCGGAGCATCAGGATGCAAAATCATCCATCCCCCTACGAGCATAGTGACCAATGTCATTACCACCGTAGCATACGTGCTATCGGCTAAAAACTCTACCGAAATACAGACAACCCCAACTCCGGCAAACAATAGTATTTTTCCCCAGTTACGCATAGTATCCTCGATCCAATGTTTTATATAATTCCATAGAGCTTTGAATCTCTTCAGCACTTGGCTTTCTGCGGCATGAAATATAGCCGGATTCGCTTCTTGATCCATTCCCCATTGGGTATACCATGGCAAAAACCCAATAATAGCCCCCATCTTTGGTTCTATTTTTGACATACCCTGTCCACGTTTTCCCTTGCTTCAAGGTGTTCCATAAATCTTTAAATGCCGCTTTAGGCATATCGGGGTGCCGAACAATACTGTGCGGCTTGCCTATCAATTCGCTAAGGCTATAACCTGCCACTTTGCAAAAATCTTCATTCGCAAAGAGGATATTTCCTTGGGCATCGGTCTGTGAAACCAAAAAATCGGTTTCCTGTAAAACATATTCGCGGCTCATTGTATTTCCAATTTTGATAATATTGTGATATGCACACTGGAATAGTACAATTTTGTCGGTCACATCCCAGTGGCAAAATGTGATATTTTTGTGACCGAAACATGACTAACACGCTGAAACAAGGTATTATCCATGCTACAATCACGTCATGATTTCATCTCCGAACACTACACGGCGCGGCATTGCCTTTATGCTTATCGCCTCTTTTTTATTTGCTCTGACAATGGTGTTTGCCAAACTCCTATCACACTCGATGGGCTCCGTTGAAGTGACTTTTTGGCGTAATGCGATCGGTTTGGCACTCATCGGAGCATTTATCCTCCATAAACCGATCCGAAATATCGGCGGTAAGCCCGTTACCCTCATTTTTCGAGGGGTAGTCGGAACCGTTGCCCTGTTGGCATTTTTCTATACCGTCAGTGCCACATCCCTCTCGAACGCTATCGTTTATGCCAAAACGGAACCGATTTTTACGGCACTTCTCGCATTTTTGGTGTTGGGGGAAAAGCTCAAACCTAATGCCCTCATTGCGGTCTTTATCGGATTTGCGGGGGTGGCGATGCTGAGTGGAATGGAGATGGGGTATCTACATGTCATGGGGATACTGTGCGGCTTTCTCTCCGCACTCGCCTATACGAGTGTCCGAAGTCTCAAATCTTACTACGATGAACGCACCGTCGTCCTATCGTTTATGATCTCAGGAGTCGTGATCCCTTTGATACTCATGGTGGTTGCGGAATACACAACCTCAGAGCTGTTCGCCTTTGCATTGAGCCCGTTTACCATGCCGATGGGTATGGATTGGCTATGGATTGCTCTGATGGGGATTTCAGCCGCGTATGGGCAGATTTATATGACCCGTGCCTATTTTTACGCAAAAGCCGGCATTGTGAGTACGGTGAGCTATTCGGTCGTGCTGTTTGCAACATTTTTCGGGGTGTTATTGGGAGATGTTCTCCCGACACCGATGGTGATCGGAGGGGGAGTGATGATTATACTCAGCGGGGTTTTACTCTCACGAGCAAAATAAACCTATAGTTTGATATGCTTGGACAATGAATCGCCGAGTTTATCCAACGGCATCTTTTTATCTTCCGGTCTCTCTTTTATCTCATGCTTTTCGGGTGCCGCAGTGCTGATATTGTTTTCCTGAGGTATCGGTTTTACTTCCGGCTCAGGTTGTACTTGGGGAGGAGATGAGAGATTATCCTCGCTTGAGATATTGCTCTCGCTCGAAACATTGGCATCATCACCGTAATGTCGAGCAATATAGTCATCCAAAAAGAATGCTTTGAAGATTAAAAAAACGATAGCAAAAATAAAAGCGTACATAACAGGCCGCATATTTTTACCTCCGATAGGCGATTTGTTAACGTATTTTATCTTGTTTTGTTAACAAACGAGTACAATCACCCAACTTCTTGCATCTCTTCAGGCTCTTCTTGAACCAGCTTTCCGATACCGCGTTCAGACAAAGCAATATCTTCTCGGAAACTCTTAGCTTTATAGCTCGGAGATTTGAGTTTGCCCTCTTTGCTGAGACCGAGTTTGTAGATCTCTTCGTTGCGGAAGTGTTCGTCAAATTCAGCCGTAAACGGCATATCCCACGTAATACATCCGATACTCGGACAAATCGCCGCACATTGCGGATCATCGTAAATACCGACACATTCTACACATTTTTCTGGTTGAACGTAGTAGTGTTTTTTACCCGTCGGATTGCTCATATCGTCCACAATCGCATTAACGGGACATTGTTGTAAACACGCATCGCAGGTGATGCAGGTATCATTGATAATAACAGCCATTTTATCTCCTTAGAATTCTGCCCTGAAAGGGCAAGCTTTAGTGCCTTAGCGGCAAGCGTAGCTATCTGGATGCATTCAGATAGCGTTATCTTTAGATGTGTGAACGATGCGCTGCAACCACGGCGGCGGATTGCCCAACAACAGCTCTTGGAGTTTTTTGATCGTCTCATCGATTCGATCATTCTCACCTGAGCGCATCGGATATATTTTGGAGGCAAGTACCATTTTCGAAGCGGTAGGTCCTATTTGTGAACAATACAAGATGTCTGCTTCTTGGATGGTACTGATTTTGTAGGCTAGCTTTTCGTGCTCATCCTCAATCGCATCTTCAGAGCTATCGAGGGTTTTGACATATTCGGCACTATCTTCGCTGATCCGATAAAGCTCGAAGCTTTTCGACCATCCGAAATGCTGATTGACAAAGATACCATCCGTTGACGCAAATGCGATGAGCACGATGAATCCTTAAACCGCTACGGCTTCGCGTGCTTCACGAGCGGCAATAGAGATGTCGTCACGGAACGTTTGCGGTGCTACTTCAGGAGAGAGAAGACCCCGTTTTTTCGACTCACTGATAACGTACTCTGAGCTGTTCACGTAATAGTCGTTGAATTCAGCGGTATATGGCATATCCCAAACAATACACCCCTCAGTAGGACACGCCGCGGCACAAGCCGGTGTTTGCGCATGACCGACACACTCGATACATTTTTCCGGTTTTACGTAGGTATATTCCCAATCCTCACGCGGAGAATCGCTCTCACTCGCGATTGCCGATACCGGACATTCGTCGATACACGCATCACAGTTAATACATAAATCAGTAATCATTACAGCCATAATTGACTCCTTAGTTAGTTTTATACAATTGCTCTTTGCATTTTTCATACGAGGTACTATCAAGTAAGGGAGTGAGCTTAATGTCCACCGCTTTGAGTAGCAGTGTCACGTTGCACCCCTCGCACAACTCCATCCGCTCGAACGCATCGGTCGTTATCAGAGAGTTGAGTTTTCCGCAGGGGGTTTCGACACTCACTTCACTCAAAACCGTCCCCTTACGAAAATGTTGTAATTCCCCGCTGAGATGGTTTTCGATCGAAACGCTCCCCTCTTTGGCTCCCTTGCAAATTGCAATAGCCGCTTCTTGGACACGGCATTCGACCTCATCACCGACATGAAGCCATTTAGGGACTTCGGTTTTGAGCAGTTTTAATTCTGTATCATTAGCCCGCACCGTAATACAGCTGAAAAAATCGTCGCTTTTGATCTCTTCGACTTTTGCGCTAAACGTATTCATAGAAAACCCCTTACCAGAGATAAATCACTATTCTTTTATCGATAACGTTTTCAAACTGTTCCAAAATCATCCCCGCCGTCGAGGTAGGTCCGAGGTGACATCCCGAACACGCCCCCAAATAACGGAGCCAGATTTCAGGGGTATCGCCGCTCACGAAGTTAACAAGTTCTACCCCTCCCCCGTCACTGGCGAGGATAGGGGCGAGATTATCACGGATTACCGATTCAACTTTGGCGTATTGGGAAGCTTCATCCATCATACGAAATGCGACATTTATGTCGTTTGCCGTATTTTGATTACTAACATACGTTAGGAGAGAGTGGGCTTGTGCTTCCCCCGCATGGGCGGCACGGATCATCCATTTCATTGAGTTTAGAACATCGTCGTTACGGAGTAGTATCCCCAGTTTGAGCTGAGCGGTCGGCATGTTCGCCTCTGCCGCAACCGTGTAATAACGGATCGATTCTTCTTTGGAAGCACTCACACCGATCCCGTTCTCATACATACCGCCCAGATAAAACGACGCGACTTCATGCCCTTGCTCGGCGGCACGATTAAATAGCGCATAGGCGGTTTGAATATTTTTGGCAACACCGAATCCTTTGACGTACATCGTTCCCAGATTGACCATCGCATCGGTATCGGTCGCACTCAACGATTCCCAAATCGCCTTGGCTTTTGGATAATCTTTGGCATCGTATGCGATGATCGCGCTCTCCATCAATGATTGTGCTTCCATATTCTTCTCCTCATAACGTTTTAAATTTCGACGAAGATCCGCCATCGCCTCTTCGTAGGTCTCTCCAAACCCTTTTACCTCGGGAAAATCACAGCTATATATCTCATAGCCGTCCCCCTCTTCATTACTGAAATAGTGATAATGGGTTCGCAGTTCATCCATAGGAATCCCTTTTTTTATAACCTCCTTGCAATTGCCGTTCTAAACACACGAATAAAAAATGCATAACGATGCGAAAGTCAGATGTAAAGGAGACCCGATGATAGCGATCCCTGTGGAATCACAGAGCAGTGATACGATGAGTACGAAACTTTTCGGCAATGCGCAATTTTTTGCCTTGGTCGATCCAAAGAGCAAAACACACAGCATTATTCCCAACGAAGGATGCGGCAACGGCATTAAAACCGCATCCTTCTTGGTGGATCAAGGTACGACCTCTGCCCTATACGGATTTTTGGGAGACGGACCGTTTCATCTCATGGTTCGCGAAGGGATCGAAGTCTATTGGCTCGGAAAAGAGACTATGCCGCTAAAGAAAGCCATCGAGACCGCCCTCTCCCAAACACTTATCCGAGTAACGCCCGAAAACGCCAAAGAGTTTCTCGATCCTGGAACCGCGGCGGGAGCATGCGAATGCGGGTGCAGCCATGACTGAGATCATCACCAGCGAAATGGAAGAGATTCGCAGACTGATCGTTGCAACCGTAGCCAAACGAAACGCACTCAAAACCGAGATGGCGCAATGGTACGAAGCACACAGCAAACGGTTCGAACGTACCAACGAACTTATAACCGTCGATTCGACCCTCAGCGAGCTCGACAGCCATTATAAACGTCTTTGGGATTATCATAACACTAAATCTATCGCATCCTAAGGAGTAATGATGAATGAGAACCTACGAAGTGAGATACTAAAACACGCGAAAGCGGCATTTGAGCGTGCATGTACACTGCGTGAAAACGAACGGATCGAAGTCTACCTCTATGACGGGGTGGTAAAAGTGAGCGATGTATTGGGTGAAGAGGAGAAGATTGTCTACAGTCCGAACCGTATCTTGTGTTATCAAGTATGGGGACACGATTACCTCGAAGAGGAGATCCGCGCATGGATCGATCAAGCCCGTCTCGAAATCACTCCAAAACCTCTCGAAGAGAGTATCGTTGAAACCGTAATCAAGGTTGCAAGCGCTAAAGGGATAAGCCCAGAAGAGGTAAGTTCGTATGAAGTATTCGCCAACCTACGCATGGATCAACTGGAGCAAATCGAACATGCTATCATCGAATACTGGTGGGATAACAAAGAGGTCGAAAATGCCAAATCGTTAGCACTGGGACAAATCAATGAAGCATTAAAAGGGTTATAATTTTCCGAAAATATAAATTAATTTTTATTTATCAATGCTATAATTTAAAAGTATTTATATCAGTGGGAGTTATTTTATGTTTTTAAAACCTTTTCTGCAATGGAACGTTCTATTGCTGTCCGCACTCGTAATCGGCGGTTGTACAACCGCCCTTCCCCCGCATGACACTCTTAAAAATGCGATGAACAAAACATTTGATCTCAACGGGTACAACTACACCTCATCAACACGTATCACTAAAATTGCTTTCCCTGAAGATACGAATGCGACCTCTGAAGAGGAGAAAACAGCCTCGGACAAACTCACCTCTCTTTATCTGCAAAAAGGGATTGATGTCATCCGAGGATTTTCATTCGGATTAAACGGCGCTATCAATTATGCCGGTGGGATTCAATCCGAAGCGACATACGATTTACATTACAACAAAGACAACGTTGAAATCTCGATGAAATTTCCGTTTTTGTTCGATTATTCGACAAAAACACTCTATATGGGGCGAACGTTCTTAAACACCATCTTCCCATTGAAACCTGAAGATGAGGGGAAAATGATACGCTTTGATCTGAACGATTCGATCATCAGTACCGTTATCGGCGAAGATAGTATGAAACAATTCGATGAAAAGACCGTACACAGTATCAATGCTGCGATGAAAGAGGGGGTGATCAAAGCATTCAGCGACATCAACGCTTCCTCTTTTAGTTATCAACCGCTAAACGCTCTCGAAAAAAACAGCGGAAGTACGAAAAAAGTCCATCTCTCCCTCGATCGTAATCAATCGGTCAAAATGATCATGACCATCACCGACGCAATGATTCAAAAAATGTACTCTGAGTCGGTAATCACCAAAGAAATCTACGGCTCGTATATGGTTCTCAGCGATCCGAAACAGCTCGCACCGCTTATCGAAGCACTTAACTTGCAACTCGATTTTGATTTCGGGATCGGTTCAGACGATCATATTGTCTATATTCAATCCGCCATTAACGCGTCCGACAAAAATGAGCGTTTTGTTCTCGGCATTGAAAATACGACCTCTTTGGAAAATTTTAATGCACCAAAATTTTCTCTTGACCCTAAACGATCCGGCAGTATCGAGTATATAAAAGTGTTCAGCGACTGGAAAAATCTCTTCCCCTCTGAACCTGAAACTGACCCGTTAGCGGATCTCGCACAGCTTTCAGATCTTAATGAAGATGACAATATCAAATAACTCTATTATTTTTGATCAAATATCACGAGAGCTCTTCCAAACGGCACTTTCGCTTTTCGCGATAATGCCCACAACACTTCATAATTCGGCGGGATACGGGGGTATGACCCCTCCCCGTCGGTGAAATAGAGGAGCATCGTCGTCATGGGGAGATTCGCCTCGACGTAATCAAACGTCGGACGATAATCCGTCCCCCCTCCCCCTTTGAGAGGAAAATCCATAGGGTCCCCGCTGATAAATGTATGGTGAGCGTGCACCTTCGCATCGGCGATAATCAGCTCAATCTTCACCGAAGGGAAGTTTTGCATGATTGATTTAAACTCCTCCATAAAAGCCCCCAAAAGTGCATCGTCGATCGAACCGCTCGTATCGACTGCGACGCATAGACTGAGGGTATCACTGGTAAGCGAAGGGAGTGCGATACCGCGATGGATATGTTTTTTGTTCGGGGGCATAAAGGCGTAGTTGTTGCGCATGTGGCGATTGACCGCATTATAGAGTTCAAACCTCCAATCCACATCGCTGGGCTTTACCTTTTTACCTAAGCGCTCTAATCCTAACGGCATTGCCCCCTTACGCTGTGCAACCTCCTGCGCGATAGATGCGGCATATTGCCACTGCGACTCATCAGCGACGTCCATATCATCGGCAATTCCGTCGATATTGGCAAACTCCCCCAAATCATCTCCATCTTGAGCCATTGATTCTGAAGCACTCTTCCCACTCTCACCGAATGCATCCCCCTCACCAAGGTTAAGATCATTTTTGAGTGCATCATAGATCTCTTCGGCATACATTAGCTCATACTCTTTGTTGTAGTTTGCCCCTTGAGGGATATGCAAACCGCTTTTGCTTAGGAGATTATTGATCGCGTAATCGGTCGCTAACTGCCAAAGCTTCCCTCTGCGGTTTAGTTTTCTCTGCTGATGAGAGAGGACATGGTGCATAACGGCATTGGTTAGGATAAACATCACCTCCTCGACACTTCGACGCTCTAAAAACTCCACGTTATAGATAAACCGTTTTCCGTTACTGGCATAGCCTGAGAGATCCTCACTCGGCTCAAAATTGAGTCTCGAAGCGAGCATCCCGAAATAGGGATATTTCACCGTCAATAAACTCTTGGCTTTGAGCAGTAGTTGATCCGATAACATTATCGTAAGAGTGTGTTGAACTGGCGCATCCACAACGGCCAGCTCTCGACGTGATCTAGCTCGATTTTACGCGCGCGGAGGTCTTGGATAATCATTACCGCAAACTCTCCGGGGAGTTTCAATGTATAGGTGATGAGATTGTTCAGCTTTTTACTCCCCGTATAATCATCTATCCGCATAGTGAGCGCCGTGCTGAGAATATGAAGCGAGGAGGGATCACTCGGAACGTCCATGCACGTTCCCTCCAATATCGCATCCAAATCAGGAAGCTGTGAGGCAACGAGGCGAAACCCCAGATACGATGCCGCCAACTCTTCACCGACAGCACCCGCCACCATCGCCATCACTAAATCCTCATCGGGATTGGAGGCCATGATGTCATGGACATATTGCCATGTACGCGGTGTGGCAAATGATCTACTCTCGGCATTAAAGACAAACAGAGCATCAGGACGGTGGGAGATATAAGCGATGATACTCGCTTCGATACCGGCACGAATCGCCCAGTTGCGCCAATCCTCTACGTTTGCCTCCATCTCCAAATGGACAAAACGGTTAGCCAGAGGTGCCGCCATCCGAAACACCACCCCGCGATCGCTCTCACGGTTCCCCGCCGCCACAATCGCCCACCCATCAGGGAGACGATACTCACCGATCTTACGATCCAAAATCAGCTGATAGGCAGAGGCTTGAACCATCGGTGCAGCGGTATTGAGTTCATCGAGAAAGAGTATCCCACGTTCTTGTGATCCATCGGGCAAAAATGCCGGAGGCGCCCATATCGCACTGTCGTTTTTGGAATCAAAAAACGGGATACCCCGCAAATCGGTCGGATCGAGGAGTGAGAGACGCAAATCGATAAATCCTATATCCGCTTCACGTGCGATTTGAGCCACAATCGAGGATTTTCCGATCCCCGGAGGTCCCCATAAAAAGACGGGAACTTTTCGTTCGCACAAATGGGCAAGGGAGCGTTTGGCGCTTTGAGGGTTCATACTAAGTATCCTTGAGAATAGCGGTGTTTCGGGAAATGTTGCATTTATTGTGCGAAAAAGGTAGAACAATAATTGTATTGAGAGGGGTAATACAATCTTGAAGGAACACACAATGTCAATCCAAAGCTACATCGCTGAAAACAAACTCGAATGGATGATCGTCTACAATGCACCAACCGATGCGTACAAATATGCGTACCGAGGATGCCTCGTCGTAACTGAGGGTAAAGTTATCACTGCCGATAAAAGTCTCCCTCCAAAAGAGATCGTAAAACAAGTTATCCTTGCGACAAACTCGGACAAAATCGACTTCTTGGCGTGTGAGCTCACATCTTTGGATGTTTTTGAAGGTTTCGTAGCGAAATACAAAGAGTTCTTGACTCCTGAGGGGAAATACCTCCTTTTCGTCTCTGACATCATCGGTAAAGGGACATTCGTTTATGAGGGAATTACGTTCAATACGTTTGCATTGGATGAGAGTTCTGTATGGAACGACTTGCTCGATCTCGCCGATCTTTCAAAAGGTGATTTGAAAAAGATGTCGGATAAAGAGAAAATCGATGCCGTTGTAAAAGAAGTTTCACGTAGCAACCTACGACTCACTGAAAAAACGTATGAAGAGATCAAATCACTTCAACGCGGTGGAAAACTCTCTTTCGGGGCAGTTTAAAATCTGATTTGTCATCCCGTACTTGATACGGGATCCATTTTACTAAGTCGTAGCACGGCATGACAAACTCTTTATTACTCCCCCCTCTTCTCCAAACACCCTTTTTCCATACAGTTGATTTTAGGCATCGGTTCAACGTAACGATCCAACATTTCAGAGACTCTCTTCTCATCAAATCCGCACAACTTCTCCGTACCGATAATCATCAGCGGACGACGAATCAATATCGGATTAGACATCAACAGTTCCATCGCCTCAACTTCGTTAAGCGTTTCGGGAAAAATTTCACCGTTTTTGATCGCAGGGGCGGCAGGATTGAACCAATCAGATACCTCATAATCGCCCATAAAACTGCGCAAGGTTTCAGCATCCAACCCGTGCTCTAAAAGATTTCGCTCTATGAGAGTGCATCCGCTTTGACGGAGTATCTGCTTTTGCTTGGCATTGGCGGCACAAAAGGGTTTTTCATAAAAGACAACGAGTTTGAGCATTACTCTACCCCTAGGAGGGCGCGCCCTTTGCGATTGAGATAAAAGGTATCGAATCCATCATCCCCTACGGTCATACACTCTCCCAAATACCCTTCATCATAGAGATTGCTGATAATAGTGCGTACCTCATCCGTATCCATCTGTGCGTATTCGGCAATATCGACCGCCTCGTAGATATTATATTCGATCTCGTCACTCAGCGAAAAAATCGCCTGCATGACCCGTAGTGTTGATTCATTCATGATTACCCTTTAACTGATGTATCTGTTTTGTCAGTACGATAGTCTGAAGCGGATGGAGCTTTTCGCGCGAAAGCCACGTTTCAAACTCCACACTGTAATGCGCTTTAATCACTTGATGCAACTTCTGTGCCTGAGACACCAATTCCGATAAAAGCGCTTTGGCTTCATCGAAGCTATAACCGCTCAGCGGTTTTAATCGCCGTAATACCCCCTCACATAATCCATCGGTTATATGATCCTCTGCAAGGCTTAAAAACTGAGATGCCCGAAGCGCGGATGCAAAATTCTCATTCCAAATCCGTCCATGAACCATCTGATCGCACGCTTGATCCATGAACACAGGAAAGAGTCTCAACACCTCCAACAGTTCGCTAAAATCATTATCGACCAATGCACGAAAGAGCATTCGGCTACGGTTGCGGATATGACGACGAAGATCGGGGTTTTCGATGACCTCTGGGTTAAGCCGTGTAAACCGATCCAATGCCCCTAACCGAGAGTGATTAAATGCCATAATCGCCACCTCGGTGTTACGATCCCCAACTTGGTGCGGATGCGAACCGCTAGGACGATGAAATGCCCATAACAGCCGCGCTTCATCATCGGGATGATTGAGATAGGTTTCATCTCCGATTTGCTCCCCATCAAGCTCCTCTTTCAGAGTCTCAATATGCTCACGATAAGTCAAAGTAGACGACGTCCCCATAACGTTCAAACCTTTTCAAATTTTGTTTTTCACTCAGCAAAAAGAGGGTCTGCATCGCGGGAGCTTTATCGACTGTAAAATAGCCATCACTGAGTATCACCGCGAGGTTCTTCTCCCCTGCATGGGAATTCAGATACTCTAAAACGGGTCCAAACTGCGTCCCGCCGTTCCCTTTGGCAAACCGAATGTCGGGTAGTATCCCTTGGGCATCGTAGCTCTTTTTCTCTTCTACATAGACCCGCTCATCGAAAGGGATCACACTCACCTCAAAATCGTGACTCATCCTAACAATAGAGTCGATAATCCCAAGAAACCTTGCAAATACTTCACTCCTAATGCTCATCGAGCGATCAAGAAAAATAAAAAAACTCAAACGGTTGCGATCATAACGATATCCCGGCAAGTAAAGCCCTTGATGGATAAAACGACGATTCGGGCGAGAGAAATCGGACTCTTTATCGAAAAAACTCTCCGACATATAGGTGTGCAGTAGCGTATGCAGATCGATAGAGGGTTTGGTGATCTCGTCGAACATCTCCAACAGCGATGCGGGGATATTTCCCTGCTTCCGCGCCGCCCCCATCGCTTGGATAATGAGAGCATCGAGCTCTTCCATCGCAGCCTCGCTATCCCCCTCATGTTCGATGATGTCCATTTTTTGCTGATTGGGATTTTCATCGGATTGTTGCCCCTCACCCTCTTCACTCTCACGGTAGAGGGCATGGTACACCTCCTCTACACTTTTGTCGCGAAATGACTCGATCACCATCGCCTCTTCATCCGCATTTCCAACACGCTGAAAATCGCTGAGTAACAATCCGATCACGATGTCACAACTGCGATTCCATGTCGGCTTTTCTCGCCCTTTCATTCTGAAAGGGTGTTTGAGAAGAATATGGAGCAGTACGTGAGCGTAAAGGTATTTGAGACGGGCATCATCATACCCAAGGGTTTTCGTCTCATCGACACGGATATTCACCCCGTCGGTCTCGAAAAGCATGTGAGGATTGCTCTGGTATTTATGGGGGATCGAGAGAGCCAATACGCTTAAAAACGGATGGTCAAAGAGGAATTGAACCCGTATTTTTTCGAGTCTCTCGTTAAAGGATGTAGTCGCCATAGCGCTCAATCCATCCGTCAAACTCGGCACATTCGGCTAAGGATGCGTCTTTGACGATGGCATCTTTGATCAACATCACCCCAAACTCAGTCGGCAAGATTTGGGCAAAACCGAACAGATGTTTCGACGCTTCGTCTCCTCCGCGATAAAGTTCCACCATCGCCGAGACGAGCGCATAGAGCAATGCCGGTTCGCTTTTATCGATAGCGGGGTATTCGCCTCGGTAAATCGCTCCGACATCGGGGAGTTTTTCATACACTTTCACATACGAGAGAAATTCGATCCCCGCTCCGTATCCGATCAAACCGTAGATGATGGGGGCGATGCGGGAGGTATCGCCAGAGGTTTTGAGGACATTGGAGAGCATATGATAACTGCGTGGGGTCGCAAAGGCGGGGTTTGAGTCATCCTCGCTCACGCTCTCAGAGGTGAGCAGATCGGGACGAAATCCCAAAAATCCGATCACAAACGAGTGTAGAGCCTCTCGAATCGCAAAAAGTTTAAAATCCTCAAACCGTGCCTCGACACTCAGATGCACCATCCGATTCGCCAGCGGTGTCGGTAGTCGAAATACGACACCACGGTCACTAATACGGTTCCCCGCACAGATAATCCGCCAACCCTGAGGTAGTTCGTACTCACCCATTTTACGATTTAGTACCAACTGATAAATCGCCGCTTGTACCGAGGGGGGAGCGGAGTTAAGCTCATCCAGAAACAAAATCCCCTCACTGTTTTGATCTTTCGGGAAAAAAACGGGCGGCATCCACACCGTCTGCTCATCCCGTATGGCGGGGACACCGCGTAAATCGACGGGATCCATTTGCGATAATCGGACATCAACAAGCTCGAGTTTATGTTTTTTTGCCACTTCGGCAACGATATACGATTTCCCGATCCCTGGAGAGCCGTGGATAAAGACGGGGATGTCCGCACCGATGAGGGTATCAAGATGGGTATAGAGTTCGGTAGTCGTAATCGATGGGGTCTTCACGCACTCGCCTCTGCGATGAGGCAGGTGAAGCAGTGCTCTTGATCATTGCAAGTCGCACACGCAGGGGCAACTTTCCCAATCGCATCGTAGAGGAATTTTTTCCAGAGTTTATCTTTGGGTTTGAGCTCGGCAAGGCGAGGAAAATGACGTGTCATGAACTGCCCCATTTCGATCCGGTTTTTAAATCCGAGGTCTTGATAAAGGTGGTTCATCTCCAACGATTTTTTAGCGATGAGCGGAGCAATAACATACCGTGCTTCATCATTTACCGCGTACTTTTTCAGATACCCCTCGATCTCTCGGCATAAAGTGTCTAGGTCGCTCATTGCATTCTCCTTGGAGAGTTTTATACCATTATGCAATTTCTGTACGCGATAAAACTATGTCGTTCATTAGGAAAATATAGGTAAAATGCGCACTCATGAAACGAACCAAATCTTTTTCTCTTTACGCATTTATAATCGCCGTTTTGGTTCACCTCATCATTATCCTCGTGCTTATTTTACTGGATCAGTTTAAACCCGCAACACCGCCGCCAAGCCAAGCTAAAGCACCGAACGAACCTCACGAAGAACGGTTCCGACTCTCGATAAAAGAGAACCCTAATGTCACCAAAGAGGCTATCGTCAAAAACGATATTCCCAAAACAGCTCCGACACTCCCGATCCCGCGCGGAGAACAGCTCGTAAAAGTCTCTCAGCCTCTACCGAAGCCACTACCTCCTAAACCGACACCGCCGGAAGTTAAACCGACCCCTCCTATAACACCTGAACCGAGACCTGAACCTAAAAAAGCGTTCGAGCGTCATGTTGCGAAAATTGTTGCCGATATTGAGCGAAAACCTATCCCTAAACAAGAGTTCAATCTGCACGACAGTCTCTCAAAAGCCGACCCTTCCGTACACGAAAAGGTCAAAAGTTCTACCAAACTCTCTGACAGTATCCAACGTCTTTACGGTGATAAGTTTAATGAGCTTTCCGAGGGGGAGCAAAAATATATCCTCGATAACCAAGAAGCGATGCGACGGATAACGCAAACGGTGTTGGATCGCTACGGGCAATCTCGTATCCCTGATAACATCCGTACCAATGACACCAATATGATCGAGTTTTATCTCCACCCCAACGGTAGCATCTCCGATCTGCACTTTCTCAAAAACAGTCAGCTCTCGATCCTCGATGATACTACCAAAGAGGTGATTGAACTCGCCTACGCTAAATACCCGCGACCTCAACAAAAAACGCTGATCCGCTACCGCGTTTGGTACAACTTGACGGGGTATTAAAGAGTCGATCTTCGTTTGTCTCGCAGTTGATCATGATATTTTTTATACACTTGATAGCGCCCATGATCCAGTGTCTCGTCTAATAATTTGTGCAGTTTATCCATTATTATCTCTATCACATATCCCACTTCGCTTTCGCTCAATGACATACTCATTTTTAGTGTATCCAAATCACCTAAGATACTGCGATACATCTCCGTGGTGTAATAATCAACACTCGAAATTTTTTCAAATATTGTTTTTGCCGCCTCATCCATTTTACGCGGCTTACTCACTTCTGATGTTTGATCCACTGCTTTGGGATGAGAAGAGACCACCGTATGTTTCAAATGTTTGATATTGTAAGTATGAATTAGCCACTGTAATGCATCGGTTTGATTCACAAAATCTTTTACCACACGGTTATGCCCTATTGTGAGTCTCGCCCTATTATTAGGTGTCGATACTAAATGTATGAGATTATGTCCTATCTTTTTTTCAATCGCTAAAAGGATAAGTTTTTTAATGTCGTTGCTTTGATTGATTACCATGGGTGCTTAGTCAAGAAATAGCTTCTTTAGAATTATTTATTTAACGGTATAGTAGCGTAAGATCGGGTCTATAACGGTCATAAAAACACCCGAAATTTCTGACCTAAATATGACTATTAAAACACTACTTTTGACTCTCTTTGATAATACATAGTGCCTCTAATAATTTATCCAATATCTCCAGAAAGGCTTCGTCATTGTCACTCGTATTTTGAGACTTAAAACTAGGATGTTCAGCAATACGCTCATCCAAATCGCGTAAAACTGCTTTTATATCTTCATTGATCGATTCAAAGGTTGATAGAGCGGGTGTGTTTTCCATTATGTATCCTATTGTTTGATTTGTTTAGTCCTGCATCCGGTCTCGAATCACCAAGAACTGATCCAAATGTTCAAAAAACAGATCGATCATGGTCGGATCGAACTGTTTTCCCCGCTCCTCTTTAAAAAGTTCTAAAATCTTCTCCAGTGGCCATGCCGCTTTATAGATACGATCATGTCCCAAGGCATCAAATACATCAGCAACAGCCGTAATACGACCGTAGATCGGAATCTCTTCACCGATCAACCCTCTTGGGTATCCCTTTCCGTCCCAGCGTTCATGATGGGTATAGGCAACGACTGCCGATGCTTTTAATATCTCTCTTCCTGAGTGTTTTAACATCTCGTATCCGAGTTCCGAATGGGTTTTCATAATTTCAAACTCTTCGGGGGTGAATTTCCCCGGTTTGTTGAGAATATGATCCGGAATACCCACTTTACCGATGTCATGCATCGGGGATGCCTCTTTGAGCAGTGTCGCTTCCTCTTCGCTCAAGCCGATCAGTTTGGCAAGCAGATAAGAGTATTCAGCAACTCGCTTTACATGCAACCCTGTCTCTTGAGAACGAGTTTCACCGATAGCCCCCAGTGTCAATATAACTTCTCGTTGAGTATTGACGATCTCTTGGTTGAGACTAACAAGATTTTTACTGGCAGTATCGAGATCGTGTTTTAATACTTGTTTATACTCTTGGAGTTCACCTACCGTCTTGGTTATCAGAGTCGTGAGCGCTTTGAGCGTGACCTCTTTTTGATTTTTATCACTTCGTATCGGATGGATAGTTAATGCCTCGCTGAGAGGGTTCTCGCTCAATACGACCATCGTCGTGGTGATATTCAAAAGGGTATTGCGGCAACTTTGTGAATCGTGGAAAAACTCCCCATAGGTGATAAAACCCGCACTCGGAACGATTTGCTCCAAAAGGGCTATCTCGTCTTTGAGGTATTGCCCTAGTATCTGCCGTCGTGCCGCGCAGCTGTAGACATAAATCGCCTCTTTTTTATGTGTAAACTTTTGGGCAAGCGTCCTATGATTGTGCTGTTCGATATGTTCAATATTTACATATCCAAATTTCACAATACTCCCCATGGGAATACTCCCCGCGAAAGTAATCGAACCGCGTTCTTTATCGACCGCGACAGGTGCTCTGGCAACATCGACATCTCCCACTTTACATATGAGAGGAAATTCCATTCCGTATGACAAAAGATTATCGGCGACATCCGCTCCGAGATAATACGAATAAATGCTTAGCGGACTTTGGTGATTGATTTCAATCACTTCATTCCCTATGGATTTTGTTACCCGCATCTCTTGACCGATAGTTTGAATATTTAAAAGATACTCGTTCTTTACCTGAAGGCATTTAGACGAAAGGATTGCGATAACAACATCACCATCTTCAGCATCAGATGAGAAAACCTCACACCCCGCAAAACGAAAATCATCTCCCGCATTTCCCCCTGCAACTCTGCAATAAGGAAACCGTTCCGCCAAAGAGTCTATAAAATTCTCTGAATCAAATCGAAAGGTATTCGTAAAAACGATCAACAGTTTCGTATCCTCATTGACGTGATGGGAGGAGAGGTCGTCTATGATGGTTTCGATCGTTTGGGATTTATAAGAGGATACGCTAACATCGGTACGTTCAAAAATAGAAAACGAAAGGGTCACTTGAGCGTCAACGATCATACCGCCATCGATATTTCCGGCACTCGTCGTCGCAATCAATGACGCATTAGGTAAAAGAGCGCTCACTTCATCACGGATACGATAAAGGGTTTCACTGTTTTGTTCTGAACCGAACATCTGTACCAATACTGATTTCTCATTTTGCATTTCATGAAGCGTACAAAAACGCCCCAATTCGTCACAATTCTGGTAGAGATGGTTCAGAAGTTTCATACACTCTCTTTATTATGCAAATATATAGAATTCGACATTTTTGTATTGTATAAAACATTCAGTCATATATTAGTCATATTTATACATGCAAAAAGTGCTCTAATTGTGACTATTCCTACGCTATAGAGTCCAAAATCCCCTGAGCAATTTTAGAAAGAGGGAGCTGACGTTCCACCGCACCGAGTTCAAATGCCACTTTCGGCATACCGTAGACGACACAGCTCGCTTCATCCTGTCCGAGGGTTTTAGCTCCGGCGTTACGCATTGCGAGCAGACCTCGTGCGCCATCACCTCCCATCCCTGTGAGGATCACTCCGATAGCATTGGCTCCGGCGATTTTGGCGACGGAGTTTAGGAGAACATCGGCGGAGGGACGATGACCTGAGATTTTGTCACCGCTTCCGATTTCGACGTAATATCGTGCCCCTGAGCGGCGAACAACCATGTGATAATCTCCCGGAGCGATTAAAACGACCCCCGGTGTGATCGAATCGCCGTTTTTGGCTTCACGAACTTCCATCGCACACAGTGAGTTTAGTCGCTCGGCGAAGGGACCTGTAAAGTTGGCGGGCATGTGTTGGACGATGACCGTTCCGGGGGCATTGCGAGGGAGTCCCATCAAGACATCTTTGAGCGCTTCCGTCCCCCCAGTCGAGGCTCCGATGGCTAAAATCTTGTTGGTGGTTTCGGCGAGGGAAGTGGTATTGGCTTGTCCCAGATCTCTGAGGATGTGTTGACGTACTTTGGCTTTGGATGCCGATTTGATCTTGGCGATCAACTCATCGCGCATCTCATCTTTGCCGTCATAAATATGGGAGTGGGGTTTGGCGACGAAATCGACCGCTCCCGCTTCGAGAGCCGCCAAAGTCGTCTTGGCACCCGATTGGGTCAGGGATGAGACCATCACAACCGGAAGAGGCATATAGTGCATCAGACGTTTGAGAAAGGTAATCCCGTCCATGCGCGGCATCTCGACATCCAAACACACCACATCGGGACGAAGTTCGACGATTTTATCCCGTGCGATATAGGCATCAGACGCGGTTCCTACCACCTCTATCGAGGGTTCTGAGTCTAATATATCGTGTAATACCGCCCGTGCGGTTGCGCTGTCATCGACGATTAATACCCGTATAGCCATGATAATCCTTAGGCGTTATTTTCAGAGGAGGTTGCGTATTTCAACAGTATTTTCCCCCGCTCTAAATCAAATTGAATTTTCCGTCCGCGATTGCCGCCGACATCTTCGGCGACAACTGCAATGCGATACTCTTTTAAAATCTCTTTGGCAACCAAAATATTTTTTTGTCCGATCATCATCGCATCGCAGACACCGCTGTTCATAGCCGCCCCGCCGAAGATTTTGGCTTCGAGGGTTCTAGCAGATGAACCTTTTGCCATCATCGATTCGATTAGTTTAGGGATCGCAATATTGCCGAATTTAGGCGTTTGTAAGCCGTTTCCGTTCCAAAACGGGAGGAGATAATGGTTCATCCCGCCGATCCCTAGCTCTGTATCATATAAACATACCGATACACATGAGCCTAACACCGTTGAAATAGCCATTGGAGCATGATCGATATGAATCTGACCGACATGGATAAACGTAGAGGTTCCCTGTATCATCAGAGTTCTACTGCTCCGTCAAACGAATCAAATAAAAATTCGTTTGCACCGCACGCATCCGATTCGGATACCGATGCTTCCAAAGGGAGAGTAGCCGTAAAGGTAACCCATTCCTGACTCACGGTGTAATCGATCGATCCACCCAATTGTTCGCACAGCTCTCTGACAATGCTAAGCCCGATCCCCATCCCGTGATCTCCCTCAGGACCGCCTGCGAACCTAGTAAATACCTGCGGTTTAAATTCCACTTTGGGACCATTTCCTTGATTGTTCACCGCAATGATCAGTTGTGCATCGACCTGTTCCATCGCAATATCGACGATACCGTTGCGCAATCCGTACAGACACGCATTGGAGATGAGATTTTTCAAGATCAGGGCAAGTTTTCTCGGATCGGAAACAATCGTAAAATCAATCTTGTTATGGATACTGATGATAATGTTTCGCTCTTTGGTCAGATACACTAATTCCGCTATAACTTCGTTAAGAAGCTCTCCTATATCGAGCGTAGCAAATGCTATATCGACATTCCCGCTCTCAATCTCTGCCGCGCTAACGAGATTATCGACACAAAAATGGAGATTCAGTGCCTCTTGATGAATCATTTGGAATATCTTCTCCTGATCGATAGAAGGTTTAAGATGAGGAATCAACCCCAAAAGAGCAGTCATAGGGTTGTTAAGCTCACTGGCGACCAGTGATAAAAATCGTGATTTTGCCTTTTCACTCTCGATGAGTTGTTTGTTCAGGTCTAAAATCTTTCGGCTTAAAAATTCTACCTCTTCGTGTTCTTTTGCGGATTCCATGATCGCTTATCTCTCCATTTGTTTGATTGACTTGATCTCGTTACATAACGCATCCAATAGATGCTGTATCGATACGGATTGTCCCATTAAAAGCCGATTTTCAGCACTAAAATTACCACCAAATTTCTGCATCGCTTCGAGTTCTTGCGATGTTTTGGCGATCAGTGTTTTGAGTTGGGAAAAGATCCCCTCAAAACTTACTGTTTCATTTTGACTTCCTGCCGCTTCGATGATACCGTATACTTGGATATAGCCCAAATACATCATCTGCTGTTCGAGCTGATCGAGGTTTTTGAGTACGTCGCGCATCTGCTGATCGATCAACCGTTGCAGTGAATCGGTTTTATGAGCGTATTCGCTCACGAGGGTGATCAACGTATCCATGTTGCTTTCGATTTCGTGGTGCTCAACTTTGCAGTTTTCACACATCAGCTCGCGGATAAAGTAGTTGAGCATTTCGCTCTGCAACCGTACCCCCGAAACCGAAAAGATCATCGCATTCAACGAATCTGAGAGTTCATGAACCAAAACGTCAATTTTTTCGATCAACTCATCATTCTCTTTGGCATTGGTGCGAACATCGCGGGCTAAAATAGCGAATGTCTCCCCACCGTGTTCCACTTTATACGACGATACGGAGGCATTGAGCGAGAGGAAAACGACCTCACGAGCAACCTGACGTAAGATGAGACTTTTCTCTTCAAAAACCGATTTGACGTGATTGAACATATCGATTTTTTCAAACCAACTGTCGTATTTCACCATCAAATCTTCGGTGTAGCGATATACTGCCGCCAGACGTTGGCGTATCGGTGAGAGGGAAGCGTCGCTCACATGCATCCCTTCCGATGAGACGAGTCTTTGACGCCCTTTTAGCTCATGCAACAATGCATCGGACATAAACTCCTCATAGTTCTGATAGCCCAGAGTGTTTAAAATCGGGGCAATCATCGCTCCGCTCTCTTCCATCCCCCCGCGACGCTCGGCATCGAGGAGGATCGGATAAAGCTCTTGCGCAGCAGTGAGCAAAGGACCCGTCGGTTTTATCCGAATCGATACGATTCGATCTTTGAGGGGAAAAAGTGCCGCAAATACCCAGTAATAATCCCCCTCTTTCGTACGGTTTTTGACATATCCCGCGATCGGTTTTCCCGCGCCGGCATAGTCCCATAATATTTTAAAAAAAACACGCGGCATATCGCTATGGCGGACGACATTATGGTAACGTCCGATGGTCTCTTCTCTGGAATAGCCGCTGATACGGAAAAATACTTCATTACCCGATAGGATTGTACTATCCGGTGAGGTGATCGAGAAAAATAGCTCACTCGCATCAAATTTGGCCTCTTTCTGAGACAACGTGTGTTGTGTAATCTCCACTTGGGATCCTTTATAGTCGCTGGTAAATAGACGAGCCTAAGAGTTTTAATGTCTCTCGATGACTCGTCAATGATTCGGAACTCCCTAAAAATAGAGGTGCACCTTTGGGCAATAGGGTCGTAAATCGCCCGATTAGATCATGTCGGGTCGGATCATCAAAATAGATCATCACGTTACGGCAAAAAATCATGTCAAAACGGTTTTTGAAAAAAAACGGATCAGTCACTAGGTTATAGAGACGAAACATCACTTTTTCTTGCAAATGGGGTGCTATTTGATAATTTATCCCATTCTCCGTCCGTATTTTGTCGAATGCTCGATGGACGATCTCTTTGGGGAGAGCCTCCACATTTTTTGCTTCATAATGCCCTTTGATCGCTTTGGCGAGCACTTTGGACGAGATGTCGGTCGCTAGGATTTTGATGTCCCACTCCTCGAAATCGCGCAAATGGTGCTGTAAAAACATCAAAATCGTATACGGTTCTTCCCCGCTCGAGCACCCTGCCGACCAAATACGGAGTTTTTTCTCTTTTTTGGAAGCGACCAGTGCGGGCAAATAACTCTCCAGCCATGTCCATTGGGCACTTTCACGGAAAAATGAGGTAACATTGGTCGAAATGGCGCTCACAAACAGTGAGAGTTCTTCTCCGCTCTCATCAGAAACCAAGAAATCGTAATACTCGCGAAAGCTGGTGAGATTCAACTGATTGAGCCGTTTGTTCAACCGCCCTTTGATAAGGGTGGTTTTTTGCATCGATAACGAGATACCGACTCGCTCATACACATAACGACGGAAAAGCTCGAACTCTTCCGCTCTAAGCTCGATTTCACGCATGGTATGATGATCCTGATGGCAACTGTTTCAACTGCATCTTTTTTGGTGCATGAGCAGCGGATGTATCGTTTTCCATACCGACCATCGCGGCGAGGATACGAACGGTCTCCATCATCGAGGTGGCTTGTGCGTTTAGCTCTTCTGCCGCCGCTGCCGCCTCTTCTGAGTTAGCCGCTACTTGTTGGGTTACTTGGTCTACTTGTCCCATCGCTTGGTTGATTTGTGTCATACCCTCTGATTGTTCGCGTCCTGCGGTAGCAATCTCTCCGATCAAATCCGATACTTTTTTACTTTGCTCGACGATGTCTTGGAACGCCGTATGAGTTGCGTGAGCAATCTCGTTACCTTCTTTGATCTGTCCGACGACTTCTTCGATAATATCCGACGTCTCTTTTGCCGCC
>NZ_DASUIQ010000071.1:0-13557 GCF_036279695.1 Sulfuricurvum sp. | reverse complement strand
CACTTCGTTCATGTCAAGTTTTTCGAGATTTTCCAACGCATTGGTGAGACGCTCCAACGCCAAATCGAGGATATTGGCATAATACGCCATCAATGTATCTTCATCGAATGTCTCATGGACTTGGGCTTCTAGGACATAGAGGGATGCAATATCCCCCTCACTTTGGGCTTGGAAAATTTTATCTTTTAGTTCTTGCATAACAATGCCTCCTTTAGGCGCTCAAGTGCTTGGATAGTGCGAACCGTCTCTTCGACAAGAGCGATACGGATATAGCCGATGCCCGGATTTTCCCCTGACGCATCGGTGCGTGCCAAAAATTCCCCCGGTAAAACTTTCACGTTATAGTCACGGTACAATCTTTGGGTAAATTCGAGTGCGTTAGGTACTTTGAGCCAAACGTAAAAAGTCGCATCGGAGGTTGTAATCCCCAGAATCTCCTGTGCCGCTTTGAAATTCTCCGCGTATACCGCACGCGCTTTTGCCACATGATACTCATCCGCCCACGCCATCGCCGCCGCCGCTTGCAATGGAAGTGGAGAAGCGCATCCGACATAGGTGCGATACTGCGCGTATCCTTTTAGTATCTCAGCGTCCCCCGCGATAAATCCGCTACGGAGTCCCGGTGCGGAAGAGCGTTTGGAGATCGAGTTGATAACGAGGACATTTTTAAACGACGTATTGCCGACATAGATCGACGCTTCGAGGAGTGAGGGGATTTTCTGATCGGTGTAAATCTCGCTGTAGCACTCGTCGTTAATAAGGCAAAAATCGTGTTTGAGGGCAAGTTTCACCCAGTCGCCCAACTCTTCGAGACTCAGCACCGATGCGGTCGGATTGTTCGGAAAATTCAAGATGACCAAATCACATTCGGCAAGTTCTAATTCGTTGATGATCGGTTTGAAGCTGTTTTGCTCGGTCAGGTTTAGATGGATTACCCGCGCACGTGACGCAATCGCCGCACCCTCGTAAATCTGATAAAACGGATTGGTGTACGCCATTACCGGCTCTTTTTTATCGAACAGATAATATTGAGGGAAATTAAAGAGCACTTCCCGTGTCCCGAACGAGCTGACCAATTCATTCGGTTTCAGTTTTACCCCGAAACGGCTCTCAACAAACCCGCGCATCGAGTCGTTTAGATACGCTTCCCCTGCCGTTTTCGGATAACGGCGAAGCTCTTCGGAATGTTTTGCCAACGACTTTTGGATAAAAGCGGGGGTCTCGAACTGCGGTTCTCCGATGGTCAAAGCGATCGGAGAATAGGCGCTATTTGGGGTAATCCCTTCTAAAAGGGAGCTGAGTTTTTCAAATGGGTACGGTTCAAAATGCAAAGGACATTCTTTATTGTGGAATTAATTACCTATATTATAGCGCCTTGATGCTGACATTTAGTATTTGACGACCTCTTTTTTAGAGGGGATCATCCGATCTTCGGTTCCGTCCACCATGTGTTCGAAATCTTTGATCGTATGTTTGCTCACTACCATATAGCGTCCTAACGCCATTGGATTATCACTCGATGAAGCGTGTTTGCGATCGATCGTAAATGCCGCCGTATATCCTGCCTTTTTAACATCCACGAGGAGTGCATCATCGTAAATACCGAATACCCAGGCGAGATATTTGATCTCATGTCCCATTTTTTCTTCGAGTTTTTTCTTCGATCCGTTTAGCTGTTTATCGACCGATTTTGCATACTCCTCCGCAGAGAGTGATTTCTTCTCTTTTTTGAAATTCGGATGCCAATAGGTGTGAGATTCGACGTGAAACAGTTTCGTTGTTTCGAGTTCACGGAGCTGTTCCCACGTCATCGCGTACTTGGCGTTCGAGATCGCACTCGGATAGATAAACAGCGTCACGGGGATCTTGTATTTTTTGACGATAGGAGCCATATCGCTATAGACGCTTTTGTGTCCGTCATCGACGGTAATAACGACCGATTTGGTAGGGATCGATTTGATTTTACCCTGCTCATATTGCATCGCCGTATCAAGTGAAATAACGGTATAACCGTTTGTTTTAAGCCACTCCATCTGCTCGGCAAATGCGGAGTTTTTGATCGTCATCGAATCAGCAACTTCCACCCCAAAACGGTGATAACACAACACTGGGACTTTTTTAGGAGCTACCGCACCCCATAAAGAACCTACCAAAACCGCAACCATCAAAAACCATCGAAACATACGCACGAAAACCCTTTTGTATAAAAATCGGCGGATTATAGCGCATATATTCTCCTGAACTATTAACATTATTAACAAATATCCCTTGACTTTCGAGACTCAAATAAAATACAATTCGCCCAATTAGTTGCATAATCAACTATTTAGGAGTTTTTTATGAATCGATGTGAATGCCCGATTGAAGAATCGCTAGGGTGTGTAACCAACCACTCCGCTATGGCGGCGCGCAATTATCTAACTCGTCAACTCGCTCTAAACGGGATCGATATGACGATTGAGCAGTTCAAAGTGATGGTCGTATTGTGGAAAGAGGGAACCTCTACCCAACAAAATATCGCCGATTTCGTCGGAAAAGATAAAACGTCCGTAACCCGTCTTATCGCAGGTTTGGAAAAACGTTCTCTCATCCAAAGAGCAACCGCATGTTCGGATAAACGGTGCAATCATGTCACCCTGACCCCTCAGGGGATCGCATTGGAAAAACCTACGATGAACGTTTTGACGGAAGCGACCCGATACATTCATCAAGGAATCGATCCAAACGAACTCGCTATCACACTACGCGTCTTAAAACAGATGTGTTTCACCCTCAACTACACCTCAAAGGAATCTGAATGAACCGCCTAAGCACTATTACTCTATCCACCGCCCTCATCCTCGCCATCAGCGGATGTGAACGTCCCAAAGCCGCCGGTATGCAAAAACCGCCAGAGGGTCCCGTTCCCGTAACAACCACCGAAGTCAAAATGGGTGATTTTCCCGCCATCCTTCAAGCAACCGGACAAACACAAGCCTACAATACGGTTCAAATCTATGCACGTGTCAACGGATACCTTCAACATCGCTCCTACACCGAAGGTTCATTCGTGAACAAAGGGGATACCTTATTTGTTATCGATCCGAGTGACTTGAAAAACTCTTTGGAGAGTGCCAAAGCGGCGTACGATCTGGCATCGGCTAACTATACCAACGCGAAAGCTGTCTTAGAACGTATCAAACCTTTGGCTCAGGCGAACGCCGCAAGCCAACAAGAGCTTGACACCGCAACCGCCAATGAGCGCAACTCAGCCGCTGCCCTTTCTGCGGCAAAAGCTTCATTGAATCAATCCAAACTCAACCTCAGCTATACCGCTATCAAAGCACCTATGAGCGGATTCGTCGATAAAAGCAAAATCGATGTCGGTACCTACGTCGCAGCAGGGGCAAACGGATTGCTCACCACCGTGTATCAAACCGATCCGATGTATGTGAACTTCACCTTTAGCGAAAACCAAAAACTAGCCCGTCAAAATGCGATTGCCAGCGGTAAACTCACCGCTCCTAAAGACGGTAAATACGAGATTGAACTTACCCTCAGCGATGGAACAACCTTGGCACGAAAAGGCTCTATTAACTTCATCGCACCGTTTGTCGATTCGACCACCGGAAACATCACCTACCGAGCCGAGATCGACAACAGCGATCATAAACTCCTTCCGGGGCAGTTCGTCCAAGTCAAGGTCAAAGGGATGGAGTGGAAAAATGCCCTCTACGTTCCCCAAAAAACACTCCTAACGGGTGAAAAAGGGAAATTCGTCTACGGTATCGAAGCCAATAAAACCGTAAGCCCAAAACCCGTTGTTGTAGGGGAATGGGTGGGTGAAAACATCCTCATCGAAAGCGGTGTCAAAGCCGGAGATAAAATCGCCGCAGACTCATTGCCTAAACTCAAACCGGGAGCGGAAATCATTCCGAACGGTAACAAATAATGTTCTCTAAATATTTCATCAATCGTCCCGTTTTATCCGCCGTTATCGCGATGATTATCATGCTGCTCGGATTCGTAGCGATTAAAACGCTTCCGATCTCGCAGTTGCCGAATCTCACTCCCCCTACCGTTGTCGTTACGGCGCAGTATCCGGGTGCGGATGCGCAAACCATCGCGAACAATATCCTAACCCCTCTGGAATCACAGATTTCGGGGGCTGATGGGCTCATGTACATGAGTTCCAAAGCCGCCGCCCTTCCGGGAAGCGCTACGATCACGTGTACCTTTAACATCGGAGTCAATCAAGACATGGCGGCGGTCGATGTCCAAAACCGTATCAACTCGGTTTTAGCACAACTTCCGCAAACGACCCGCGATTTAGGGGTCACCGTACAGAAAAAAACCTCTGATATTTTGCTCATCGTGGCGATCACCTCTCCCGATGGAAGCTACGATGCGACGGGAATCAGTAACTATATCTCGGCTAATCTCCTCGATGAGATCAAAAAAATCCCCGGAGCGGGAAGAAGCCAAATCTTCGGTCAACGCGACTATGCCATGCGTGTATGGCTTAACCCTGATAAAATGGCATCTCTTGGGGTCAGCAGTTCTGAAATCGCCGCCGCAATCAAAGATCAAAATCTTCAAGTCTCTCCGGGGCGTTTAGGACAAGCTCCGACAAACGATGAGCAGATGTGGACGATGCAGCTCACCTCCAAAGGACGTTTCTCTACCCCTGAAGAGTTTCAAAACATCATTATCCGCTCTAAAACTGACGGTTCGATGATCCGTCTGCGCGATGTTGCCCGCGTGGAACTGGGAAGCCAAAACTACGAATTTTTCGGACGGGTAAACGGTAAACCCGCTGCTATGATCGGGATTTTCGCCGATACCAATGCCAACGCACTCGACACCTCTGCCGCCGTTGCCGCTAAAATGGAAAAACTTTCCAAAAAATTTCCCAAAGGGATCGCCTATGACATCCCCTACGATACGACCGATTTTGTCAAAATTTCGATCGAAGAGGTTGTCTTTACCCTCCTAGCGTCGATCGTTCTGGTTAGTTTGGTTATCTATCTCTTTTTGCAAAGCTCCCGTGCGGCAATGATCCCGATCCTCTCGATTCCGATCTCGCTCACGGGTGCGTTTATCGGTATGTATCTCTTAGGGTACTCGATCAATACTCTCACCCTCTTTGGTCTCGTTCTCGCGATCGGGATTGTCGTCGATGATGCCATCGTCGTTATCGAGAATATGGAGCGGATTTTACAGAGCGAAAAGTTATCTCCTCGCGAAGCGGCGATCAAAGCTATGTCCCAAATCTCCGGTCCCGTCGTCGCCATCGTCCTCGTGATGTGTGCCGTCTTTATTCCCGCAACCTTTTTGGGCGGTATGACGGGTCAGCTTTACAAACAGTTCGCCGCAACCATCGCTATTTCGGTCGTATTTTCAGGATTTATGGCTCTTACGTTTGCCCCGGCTATCGGTGCATTGATCCTCAAACACCATGAAAACGAACCGGCTCGCTTTTTCCGCTGGTTTAACCGTAAATTCGGAGCAATGACCGAAAACTACGTTCGCCGATCCGGATTCATGATCCGTAAATCGCTTATTTTCTTGGTTATCTATCTCTCAACCTACTTTTTCATCGGATTTTTTCATAAAACGCTTCCAACCGCTTTTCTACCGATGGAGGATCAGGGTTACTTTATCACCAGTGTCAATCTTCCCGAAGGGGCTACGGCAAACCGTACACTCGAAGTAGTCAAACAAGTGGAAGGGATTTTAGCCCAACAAGAAGGTATCTATAAATATACGGCGATTACAGGGCTTAATATCCTCACCTTTTCCCAAGAACCAAACTCCGCGGTTATTTTTACCCGACTCAAGCCGTGGTCAGAGCGCCCGACCAAAGAGTTAGGGGTATTCGGTATTCTCAATTCTCTCGGACCGAAACTAGGGAGTATCAAAGAGGCGAAAGTGTTTGCAATGCCTCCGCCGCCGATTCGAGGTATGGGACCATCGGATATGTTCTCTTTGCGCCTTTTGCAACCGGGGGATAACGATTATAAAAAACTTGCCGAAGCAACCAATACGTTCGTCGCCGATCTGCGTACTGAGCCTAGCATCAAAAACCCGATGACGACCATGAACATCAATACGCCGACGCTCATGGTTGAAGTGAATCGCGAAAAAGCAAAAATGATGGGCCTCTCTATCAGTGATGTCTACCAAACGCTCCAAGCAACCATCGGAGCCATGTACGTCAACCAGTTTGATAAAAACGGTAAAACCTACTGGGTACAAATGCAATCGGATTCACCGTACCGTGCGACTCCGGAAGACATCGGACGCGCATGGGTTCGCTCTTCCAGCGGACAGCTCGTACCGCTCTCTTCGGTAGTCACCGCCAAAATGTCAAGTGCACCCTCCTCGATTGAGCACTTTAACGGCGTTCTGTGTGCGACCGTCATGGGTTCTCCCGCACCGGGATACAGTTCAGGGGATCTGATCAAAATCTTAGAAGCCAAAGCAGATACCGTCTTACCGAATACAATCAGTTACGACTGGGAAGGGTTATATCTCCAAGAGAAACTCGTCGGTTCCAAAGCTCTGATGATTATGGCATTTGCACTTGTGATGGTTTATTTGATCCTCTCAGCCTTGTATGAGCGATGGACATTGCCGATCTCGATCATGCTCGCGGTACCGTATGGAATTATGGGGGCGTATACGGTAGTATGGCTGATTCCGTTTCTCAACAACAACGTTTTCTTCCAGATCGGTCTGCTCACCCTGATCGCCCTCTCGGCTAAAAATGCGATTTTGGTCGTCGAGTTCGCCGAAGAGCAGCGACTGATGGGGAAAAGTGTCTACGATTCAGCCATGGAAGCGGCACGCCTTCGTTACCGTCCGATGATGATGACCTCGTTTGCCTTTTTGGCAGGGATGCTCCCCCTTATCTTCAGCTCGGGTGCAGGGGCGATGGGACGCTTCTCTATCGGTGTTGCCATGTTCGGAGGGATGCTCGCCGCAACCTTTATCGAACGGTACTTTATCCCGTTCCTCTACTACTGGGTCGCTACCGCTCAGGAGAAATTCGCTACTTCAAAAGGGGTCGATCATGAATAACATTTCCCTCTCTCTCATCCTCGCCGGACTCCTCGGGGGGTGTGCTATCGGACCGGATTACGTTCGCCCCGATATTGCCGTTCCCAAAACGTTTATCCATAACGAGACAAACACGACATCTGCGCACGCACTCGATAGTGCATGGTGGCAAACGTTTAACGATACCGCTTTAACCCAAGCGGTGGAAGAGGCGTTACACACAAACTATGACATCCAATCTTCCCAAGCCTCCGTCGATGCGATGCTAGGACAGTTTGATCAAGCAAAGTCATATCTCTACCCTCAAATCAATGCATCCAGCTCTTTGAACCGTAAATCGGTCGATAACGCTTCTAACGGCGGTTATCAGCTCCGTGAGGGAATCACGTCGACCTATGCGGGTTCTTTATCGTTAGCGAGTTATGAGATCGATCTGTTCGGAAAAGTACGTCGTGCCAATGAAGCGGCGCGTGCGGTACTACTGTCGAGCTCCTATGCGTCTCAAACCATTAAACTTTCGATCGCATCGAGTGTTGCCGCATCTTATGTGAAACTATCCTCTCTTCAAAGTCAGATCGATCTAGCCCGCCAAAATGTAGCCCTTACCAATGAGTTAGTGAGCTTCAACGACCTCAAATACAAACACGGCGTTATTTCCGAGAGTGTTTTATTGCAATCGGTATCGGAACATGAAAATGCTAAAGCAACTCTGTCCCAGCTGGAAGCTTCCAAAAGTGCCGAAGAATCAACCTTTAACATCCTCTTAGGTCGCAATCCTACACACGTCAGTGTTTCATCGATTGATGCGATTAGTATCCCTAGCATCCCAGATGCACTCCCCTCGTCGGTTTTATCCCAACGTCCCGATATTGCATCGGCTGAACAAAACCTAATCGCCGCTAATGCGAAAATAGGGGTTGCCAAAGCGGCTTATTATCCAAGTATTAAACTCACGGGGATGTTAGGAATACAAAGCCTTGAACTCACTAATTTCGTATCGAATCCGGCACGACTTTGGGAAATAGCTCCGTCGGTAAGCGTACCGATCTTTTCCGCCGGACGGATTGCGGGTGAAGTTAAAACAGCGGAAGCCGATCGAAACCAAAGCATCGCTCAGTACAAAAAAACGATTGTGAGCGCGTTTAACGATACCGATAACGCCATTTCTCAAAGGTCTAAGGCTCAAGAGCAGATAGGGTATCAAAACACTCGTACGACCGCTATCGAAAAAGCACTAACCCAAAGCAAACTTCGTTATAAAGTTGGCACTATCAGCTACAGTGATATGCTTCTCGTACAACAACAATGGCTCCAAGCATCGCAACAATTTATTATTGCGAAGCAAAATGCCCTTATTTCTACTATCTCTTTGTATAAAGCATTAGGAGGCGGATGGAATGAAACACAAACACCTCCCCTGCCTGATCTTCTTCCTGCCGGACGATAATTGCCTCTTATAGAGGCAATCTCTCCCAAATCTACTCACTATTTTCTCGCTTGTAAATGCCCTCAAAAAGACAACAATTAGTAAACAACCTTTAAAAAAGTCAAAAAAACATAAAAACTGTTGTGCCTATGTCACTGTTTTACGCTAATTTTTGACTATTTTGATAAATTTTTGATCTCTCACAACTCCCTATTTTAGGGGGGTTCAAAAAATATTTATCAAATTGTTCTAAAACACTTGACAAGTATAGGGGTTCTAGTGGTATACTTCCGCCATATTTTTTTAAGGAGCCTTACCATGATGAAAATCATTTCTGCGTTGCTTTTGGCTGCAATGTTTATCGGATGCAGCGAGTCTGCTACTACAGAAGCAGCACCGGCTGTTGAAGAAGCTAACATGACTGCTGAAGTTGCTGCACCAGTTGAAGCTAACGCTACTGAAGCTAACGCTACAGAAGCTAACGCTACTGCTCAATAAGTTTTTACTTATTTCTTTTTCGCACTTCGGTGCGAAATTTCTTCTCTATTTTTCTTCATTTAAAACAAAATCAAACTAACTTATCGTAAACTGCCTAATCTACTTTAGGAGTCTTCTGAATGAAACTATTTGCCCCTATCCTCTGTTCTTTTCTTTTAATCGGATGCAGTGATTCCAAACCAACCGAAGCACCTGTGACATCAGAGACTACGGCACCGATTGAGGTCAATCAAACAGCATCGATCGAAACCAATGCATCCGTATCAACACCTCCGGTAACAGCAACTCCATCAACCCCAGTTGCTGTAGAAACAGCCGCCATTGACGCTTCAGCACTTTTCGCTCAAAAATGTGTTTCGTGCCACGGAGCCAAAGCGGAAAAAGCGGCACTCAATAAATCTCAGATTATTGCAAACTTTAATGAAGCACAAGTGAAAGAGGCGCTCAAAGGGTACCAGAACGGCACCTACGGCAAAGAGATGAAAGCACTCATGCAAGGACAAGCCAAAGGGCTTAACGATGCTCAGATCGACGCATTAGCTAAATATATTTCAACGCTATAATTTTGACTCTTCGAGTCAGAATTTAATCTTCTGATTTTGGTAGCGCAAATTTCTGCGTTACCAACTCCCCCTCGTCATTGAAGAAAAGATAGTAGAGTTTATCTTTTTTGACACTCAGCCCCGCGAGATAGCGCAATGCCAAATTTGCCTGCAATGAAGCAATATGCATCACGATAGGTGCCGCAATCCCCGCAGGGGTTTTAGAGGTTATTTTAAACAGTTCCGTAAACGAAGCCTCTTCAAAAAAACACACCTGACCGTTAAACGCTTCAACCGATCCGTATACCCACGGTAAACCTTTTGATTTTGCATAGGTATTGATCGCACCGCGAGAGGGGAGATTATCGGTTGCGTCGATTATCAGATCCACTTCTATATTTTTTTGAATAAACTCATCGAAATTACAGACATGCGAATAGGCTTTGACATACGGACAACGCTCCTCAATCAAAGAGGCACAAAGTTCGGCTTTAAATTTACCTTCATCTCCCGTTTTAAAAGCAATTTGGCGATGGATATTATGGAGACTCACGGTATCAAAGTCGATCATGTGAATCTCACCGATCCCAGATGCTCCCAGAGCGAACGCTAATGAGCTTCCTAGCCCTCCGCTGCCGATAATCGCTATCTTCTTCGATTGAAGTAAATATTGCGTCTCTTCCCCCCACAACTGTACCTGACGGTGGAAATAGTGCATCATGTTTTATCTTCGTTTTCGCAGGGCATCTTTAAAGCCCCACCCTTTTCGTGATTCGCTAAGGCTCTTTCGATCCAAGTCTACAATCAAAAGTTCTTCGGTATTACCGAGATCCGCTTCGATCTCCCCATCGGGAGAGACAACCATCGAATCACCGTAAAATTTCCAAGCATGCTGCTCGTCACAATACTCTCCGACTCGATTGGCTCTTAGGATATAGCAGTTATGAGTAAAGGCTCTTGTTTTGATCAACTCACGCCAACGGTTATGCGATTCAAAGGTGGATGCACTCGGTACCAAAACCGCATCGACCACTTTGGAGGTAACCGCTTCCCACATCGGGTCAAAATGGAGTTCAAACCCGCCCATTACGGCAAATTTAAACCCTTCGCATGAAAAAATCATAGGTGGCTTAACCGGCTCAATCGGATTATTGAAAAATTTCTCTTCATTCCAGTGAGGGTAATTGATCAAAAATTGCTGAGGATAGTAGGTAACGCTTCGGGCATTCACCTTGGCAATCATTTTAGTACACTCTTTTTTCTTTACCGTAACAATTGTAGCGACAAAGGTGAGTTCATATTTGGCGGCTAACGCTTTTAGCGTTTCGATTTGATGAGCACTTTGTTCTGCAATCATGGATACCGGAGTTTGGATCAACTCTTTGAAAAACGGGTTGAGGAGGTATTCCCCCATCAAAACGAGCTTAACCCCTTTTTGGTGGGCGACACGAGCATAGTTTTCAAGTTTGTTGCTCCCCATTCCGATGGAAGGGAGTTGGAGTATGGCGACACGCATTATTGCTCCTGATTCTTGATGATTTGGATCTGCATTTGGGCATTTTGGAGCATCGTTTCCGCAGCGCGGAGCTCTTTCATCCCCTCTTCATACGCTTTGACACTCTCATTCATTGCTAGAGAGGGGTCCATTAGCTTCTCTAGGATCGCTTTGGCATTGGTGATCTTGGTCTCAAAACTCTCTTCGCTCTTCATAGTGCCTCCCGAACATAATTCTCAATTTTATCGATTTCTACCAAAAAGGCGTCATGCCCGTAGTCACTCTCGACCTCAAAATAATCGCTGTTTGTTTTCCCGATCGCCTTCATCGTAGAGTGAATAGACGCCATTTCGCTTGGGAGGAAAAGGAAATCTTTTTCAAAACTGACCAAATAGAGTTCAGAGTTGATTTTGCTCAGTGCCTCTTCCATCGAATCGAACCCTCGCGAGAGATCGTAAATATTGATCGCTTTGGTGATATACAGATACGATAGCGGATCAAACCATTTCGTAAAATTATAGCCGTTGTACTCCAGATACGATTCGATCTGAAACTTACCGAAAAGCTCATAAAGCCCGTCATTGCGTTTGTATTCACGACCGAATTTACGCTCCATCGAATCGGGGGATAGAAAACTGATATGCCCCGCCATACGACCGATCGCCATGCCGCTTAGACCGTTTTCCCGTATTATGGCTGGGTCATAATAGCCGTTTTTAAACTCAGGGTCTTTGAGGATCGCCTCTTGGGCTACCTTGTTAAATGCGATTGCCCACGGCTGTGTCGCCGCAGTCGTCGCCATAGCGATGATCTTTTTGGCAAAATTCGGGAAATAGACACCGAATGCGAGTGCCTGCATCCCCCCCATCGATCCGCCGATCACGGCATGAACCTGATGAATCCCCAAACGATCAAACAAAATGCGTTGAGCTTTCACCATATCCAAAATGGTCACGACCGGAAACTTATAGCGATAGGCGTCATTATACGGATAACGCATCGACATCGGTCCGGTACTGCCGAAACAGCTCCCGATGACATTGGTACAGATCACGAAAAATTTGTCGGTATCGACCGCTTTTCCCTGCCCTATGAGTCCATCCCACCAGCCGCTTTTGTTATCCCCCTCATACGTCCCTGCCGCATGATGCGATCCGGTCAGGGCATGACAGATTACAATGACGTTATCTTTGGCAACATTGAGCTCACCGTACGTCTCATAAACAATATCGTACGGTTCCAAGATACGTCCGCTCTCCAAATAGAGCGGATTGGTAAAATGTTCACTGGCGGTTTGAAGGTTTAACATAAAGCCCTTTTTTTATGCGCTCAACGCTGCTTTAAGATCATTGATCAAATCTTCGGATGCTTCCAGCCCGATGCTGAGGCGGATAAGACCTGATGGTACACCGCACGCTACCAACTCTTCTGGGGAGAGTTGCTGATGGGTAGTCGATGCCGGATGGGTGATGATCGATTTAGAATCGCCGATATTAACGACCAACGAGAAAAGTTTGGTCGCATCCACGATCTGTTTCGCTTTTTCAAAACTCTCTACCTCAAAACTGAGCAAGCCGCTTGACATGCCGTTTTGGAAATACCGTTGCGCATTTGCGTAATTGCTGTTGCTTTTCAGCCCCGGATAGTTCACTTTTTTGACCAACGGATGAGACTCTAAAAACTCCGCAACCGCTTGAGCGTTACGCGAATGTTCTCTCATGCGGAGCGATAAGGTTTCGATCCCTTGGATAAAGAGCCACGAATTAAACGGCGATACAACCGCACCCAAATCACGTAAAAGTGATAAGCGGGCACGAAGGGTAAACAACGGCAACGGTACATCGACATAGACCAAACCGTGGTAACTCTCATCCGCTTCATTAAACTGCGGGTAACGACCGTTTCCTTTGATGAAATCAACTAAACCGTTACGCTCTACCATGATCCCGCCGATGGCAAGCCCTTGACCTGTCGTATATTTGCTCGCACTGTGGACGACAACATCGACACCGTGTTCCAATGGACGGCACAATACCGGAGTCGCTACCGTATTGTCCACGATCGTAAGGATGCCGTGTTTTTTAGCGATTGCGCTAATCGCCGCAATATCAGCCACATCGATACTCGGATTGGTCAACGTCTCGAAAAAGATCGCTTTGGTTTTATCATCTACCAGAGCTTCAATCTCGTTCGGATTTTGAACATCAAAATAGCGAGCTTGAATCCCGAAACGTTTCAATGTATACGATGCTTGGGTCAATGTTCCGCCGTAGAGCTGACGAGCGCAGACAATATTATCTCCCGCTTCCGCCGCATTGGCGATAGCGTAGAAAATCGCCGCCATTCCGCTCGAAGTCGCCAGAGCTGCCGCGCCCCCCTCTAAAGTTGCAAAACGTTTTTCAAAAACATCGGTAGTAGGGTTGTTTAAACGGGTATAGATATTCCCCAACTCTTTGAGGGCAAACAGATTTGCCGCATGTTCGACATCTCTAAACTCGTATGCCGTCGTTTGATAAATAGGAACTGCCATCGTACTTTGGGTATCTTTGTCGTAT
>NZ_DASUIQ010000070.1:0-16443 GCF_036279695.1 Sulfuricurvum sp. | reverse complement strand
TCCACTGTTGTAGGCAGCAAGATCGGTAATATAAATTCTCAACATCATCAACTCCTTTGTCAATTCTCCGATAGAAACAAGTAGCAACGCTACGCTTACGAGACTGTTGGCATGGCAAACGTGATGAATGAGTGATGAGGTGAGAGTAGGATAAGAAAAGTGCATACCCCTATGCCTTTTCAAGTGAAGTACCTAAAAAAATGTGCTTATTACGGCGGGGTGACTTTCGTGACGAGTTGGTGAAAATGGCTGAAATACACTTGTATTAGCGGGGTACAAAATTGCCTATAAGGTTCGCTTTGATACTATTTGTTAAATTAAGGTAATCATTGATGGTTGCATATTTAATTATTATGAAAATTAGCAGGGATAAGAATGAGTCAATTTTGTACGCAGTGCGGTACTGAAAATGTTAATGATGCGAAGTTTTGCAAGAGTTGTGGACACTCACTAATTGAACAGCAACCAACTACAAGTTCTGAGCAGTCAGAAGTCCATACAGAACCTGTACGAGAACAAGAACCCACAGTAAAGACGGAGATGGAAGCTTCATCTGTCGAAAATGATGTTGAAGTAACGTCATCATGGAGTGGATGGCTATTGCTGATACCAATGATTGCATGGGTGTTTTATAGATTAGGTGTATTGTCTGGTGGGAATATAGGTCTCATGTTTGGACTAATGACAATTCCTAATGTTGTTGCGGAAGCATTGGGTGGAGCTATAGGTATTGTTGGTCTCCCTTTAATTGTCACTTCTATTATTTATCTCGTTAAAAACACACAAGATACTCAATATACAAATTTTGTTAAACATACTGTCATCGCTTCGATCCTCATGCTAGCATTTGGAATAGCTTCTAATATTCATGCAATCAGGGATGAACAAAAAGCTGCTGCTTTGAAATTGACTCAGGAAGTTGTAGCAGCTATGCCAGCGGCAGAACCAGCAGCCCCTGTGGCAGAGGAAGCAGCACCAGTATTATCCGAAACTGAACAAGCAGCACAAGCTTGCAATAATGGTCAAGTTGATATGTGTGCGAAATTAGGTTATTTATATCATAACGGTCAAGGTGTGCAACAAGATGATGCACAAGCAGCTAGATTATTTAGAAAAGCTTGCGATGGTGGAGACGCTGGAGGATGTGGAGCTCTAAGCAGTTTGTATAGCTTTGGTAAAGGTGTGCAACAAGATGATTTTCAAGCAATCAAATACGATAAAAAAGCTTGTGATGGTGGGAATGGCAGATCATGTACGATATTAGGGCTTATATATTTAGATGGCAATAGTATTGTACAACAAGACGAAATTAAAGCGGAAAGATTATTTAAAAAAGCTTGTGATGGTGGTTATGAAGAGGGGTGTAAATATGTAGTTGTTGCAAGAAATACACGTCAAAGAAATAATGAAATTGCAAAAACAAACAAACAAATCAGTGATTTACAACGAACGCCAGAACAGGTAGCACATGATGCAGCATACCAAATTGGTTTAGACTTTATGAAAGAGAATGATCTGAAATAATTAAAAAATGAGCAATAAAGTATAACTGTACGCGATAATTGGTTAAAGTCAAAGGGCCACAAATATTGATTCTATTGAGATATAGAGCTCGTTGTAGTGAAGTTGAACCGTTATCACTGTTTACGGTGCCGACGAGACTGAAGTTCCATACTTTAGAGAATTTCACTTATTTTCGCCTCTCTCAAACCCCTGAGAACCACGTGTGCAAGGGCTACTTCCATATGGAAGTAACCATGGAAGTGATGTTAAGAATGAATGGTTAGGTGATTGAGGTGAGGTTGAAGGAGTAAAAATCGGATGAATAACGTGAAGAACTGCTGTGTACGAGTATCAAATGTAGGAATAAAGCGTCATTTTCTGTATCTCATCAATTTATAAGACTAATTCAAATATTATTAAATCAGTCTGTTGATTTAATAATATTATACATAACTAACACCACATAGAAAGGAAGTCGTATGTCTCGAACAATTAATGATGAATGGTCTGATGTAAACAATCCAAATAATTCTTCAAATATGGATGACTGGGCGAATGCAAATAACCCAAATAACGGAAACTATAGATATGAAGAATGGGATGATAATGATGAATATGATCATGTACCTTCTAGATTAAAGTGTTTCAAATCACTGACGGAAGAAGATAAACCATACAGCGGATATGAAGGTGCTCTAGAAAAGGATGAAGATGGCAAATATTTTGTTGTTTTAAGAAAAGGAGAACAATCAATTACTTCTGAAAGCTATGATCATGCAGAGGAATGTATATTGGCTGTAGAACGACAATATAATGGATGTAACGTCATGGATATGGCGATTGTAATCAATCTAAATAGAGCTGATGAATATACTTCACCATATTTAATTTTAGCAAAAGCCTTGAAATCATCGATAAAATGAGCAAGCAAAATAGATTCAGCTATTTCAATTACTAACATTTCACTACGAACCGATCCCTTGCGGTGGTTCTAAGTGCCAAAGGCACAGCCGAGTGAAACGAGGCAGGTTCCACCGAGCGAAGCGAAGGTGCGCTGTCCGAGCTTGTCTTGGCAGCGGTATAACCAACTAGACTTCTATAGTTTTCTCGCTAGCTGCGAGGATTATCCGTCGCTACGGACAGAAGCACTCTCAATATAGTTATTCAGCCGATATCTGCACCTTAAATCCTGTCTGCTCCAACACTGCTGCTTCGATTACTTTCGGATCAATAATTTGTCTCGAATAGATCGCATCATGCACTTGATGACAAGCACTAGGATCATCAAAACAACTCATCATTACCTCTCGTATCTGCCGTTCCCATTGCGTCCATATAAAGAAGAATACGCTACTCTCTTTCCGTCGTCCTGTATCGATAAACTTTGGTACTTTTTTTTGCTTATCAACCCATACCACTTTCCATTCAGGCTTAGCGAATGCCATTGCCCGATCAAGGATCATTGGTTCTGCTGAGTCGATAATCTCTTTGCGTAGAATTAACGCCTCCTCAAAATACGCTTTTAGCGTTGGTATGGAGTTGTACTGCTTTGGCATATCCTTACGGTTATCAGCACTGGTTAGTTCTTTTTTGACCCATTCAATATTCTCATTCGCTTCATCCGCTATCTGTTGACGGAATTTATGCCGATCATTGACAAGCTCTTGATGCAGCGGATACTGTAATGGATCGGTAACTAAGTGCATACAGATCGTTTGAAGAGCTGAACCGATGTCATAATTGGTAAATCCAAGCTGTTTACGTGCTTCACTTCCAATTGATGTGAATACCGAATACACTCGTGAATGCTGTTCGTCTGTCAGCTGTGGTCGAATGACAAATCCATTGCTGTAGCCGATACAATCACCCAATAACATCATTGTATCTCTGAGCTGTGTTTTACGTAGTAGGTCAAGCGGAACCACAAAGTCCAAAGGCTGATAAGTCACCTCATTCTCTTTGAAATCGATAGCCAATAACAGTGTAAGGGCAGTTTGAAATATCATTTCCACTAATTGTGTTGGTTCATACTTCATCGAGTGAACCCCTGCTTGATACGAATGATCCGACGTCGTGAACAGCTTAGCTTTGAGCTGTAGCGTGTCTTCTTCATTAAGCCATCGCATGGATGGATTGGTTGATCGAATCCGTCCTGAACCATTTATGGCTTTTAGATAGGTATCGAATACCACTTCACCGTACTTGATCTGCTTTTGGAATCGTACATTACTAGGGATGATCACTAAATCACGTAGAGCCAAGGTCGTCATACTCGATAAGATTGAACGTGCTGTATGGGCTGTAATATCAAATAATGCATTAACATCATCAGCTCTGATTCCCATGCCAAGACTGAGCATGAGTCGCTCCACCGTAGAGATGGCAGTGCGAGTGGGTAGAGTAATCCGCATACCGTCAATAAACAGTGAACCGTCCTCGATCTCGAAAGCTCGATCCTTATAATAATAAATGTTGTTGACTCGTCGAATGCTCACATCACCATTCATATATAGGTGCATTGGATCAGTCATAATTGGAAATGTCCCCGATTCTCGGGCACATATAGTACTGCTGTTCATATGTACCCGCGAAGCGGGGACATTCTTATCATCGGGAGTTAGATGTGTAATATACATTGATAATACTCCCTCCGATTCAACGCAAAGTCAATGATCTGAATCACGTCGGGATCTCGTTGCAGCGTTTTAGTGCTGATACCTGAAGTTTTTGACAGTTGCGATAAAGTGAACTCGTCATGACCATCCAACCGTAATAGTTGGATAGCCTCAGCGAGCCTGAGCATGGTGAAGGCTTTCATCGCTGCTCCTTTAGGATATACAACGACAAAGTATGTACAATATCTGGATCAATACGGAGATCGTTCTCTGTGAGCATCCGTACGGCAAGCGTATTAGCTGATAAGCCATCATGCGCTATAATACGAGTCTCAGGTTCTAAATGCTCCATTAGGAATTCAGCAGCTACAGAGACTTCGAGATTTTCTGTGACTGTGCTTCGTCTTCTAGTAACCCCGTGATAAAACCTTTTGATTCCATCATCTTTATAGGTTTCAATTCGATAATTCCGTCTAAGTGCTTGTTGTATTATTGCTCCTTCAGAACGATAAGGAATGTGCCTCATCATCAGATAAACTGGAAAGCCATCATTCAAATATTTTAATAAAGTTGTTAATTCGGTAGGTGACCATTTCTGAGCCATTATGCTACCCCCTGTACTTGATGATCTTCTAACCATTTATCGATAAGAAGACGATCATAACGGATAAACTTCCCACCGATCTTGCTGTAAGGAAGTGTTGAGCGATTACTCGCCATTCTCATTTTTGCTTGCGTGCTTGTGCTGAAGCCGTATACTTCGGCAAACTCTACTGGATCCAACCAGCGTTTAGGATATTGATTATTCAAAATATATGTCCTCGTAAGAGAAGATTATTTTGACCGCGGTCGATGCCTGTGACATCAGAATCGATGTTTGCAACCATCTGATTGATTCATGTCGACATTTTATGGGGATCAATATGAGTCCGTAATAGCGTAAAAATGCTTATTTATTTTGCTATCTTGTGGTTCTAAGTGCCTAATATAGGCGTCTGTGGAGTGTAAAAACTCCGCAGACTTATTATGTGAGTGTATGAAAAGAAGAGAATTATTGAGGTTTATTGAGTGATGTATCGTTGGTGACTTTTTTGGCAATGTCAAAAGTAGTGATATTTGGGAGCTGTTGAGCTAATAATGCATTTGCTTGGGCACGAACAGCTTGATGCCGTCCGTAGTTTTCTGCAAAGTGTATGATGACATTTAGCATCGGATCATTCGTAGCAAGTGCTATTGATTTTAACGGTTTCAGGTATTCAGCTTTTTGCTTTTTTTTCATGTTGTTCCATGTTCTCGGAAATTCCTTCATAGCTAGAACAGCTTTATCCACCATTGAACAATAGAGTACCCACGCATCAATTTTAGCCTGTATATCATCTGAATCGATAGCATGTCCGCATTCAGGGCACGTATAAGTCATTCCTGTAAATAAATAAGCACTATCAGCTATTTGGTCGATGAGAGGTTGATTATGAAGTCCTAACACTTTTTCGGTTGCATTTCTGATCTCAGTTACATCATGTGCTTGTGTCGTTTGGGTAACGGTACGTATGTAGTTCTGATATTCAAACGCTATCTCCAACGGATCAGTAAGTTCAGAGACGTATGTACCATTTTTCATTGCGAGCAATTTTTTTGCTTTCTCATTTTCCTCATATTCTTCCGCTGAAAATGATTTACCACCCATAACTACTAAATCTTTGTTAATTTCTTTTTGTATTTCTGACCTTACTTTTGCCATTACTCTGCCTCTTCGCTTGTTGGTTTGATTTGAGTCAATACTTCAATTGCTTTGTTCGCTTCCTGTGAGGCTTTTGTATGGTTGGCACTCAGATAGAAGTTATTGACCGTTTCAAGGTTTGTGTGTCCTAATGAAGCCGATAGGATAGTTGTTGCGGTTCCTGCTTCACCCATAGCTGATACGAGGATATGACGGAAGTAGTGCATGGTGAGTTCAGGGATATTGGCGGTATCTTTGATTTTTGCTAACTGCTTCTTCGGTGGATAAAGCTCTGCACCTGTAATCGGTGATTTGAATACAAGTCCGCTACGATCATCTTTCATACATGATAGAGCTTCTGCGATGGGTGCAGATAGCTCATAGGTTTGATTCTGACCGATCTTATTGTTCTCGGCACGTATGGTGTAGCGACTGGTTAAAAAGTTAATATCGCTCCATTGCAGGGTACGAATCTCATTCCAACGTCTGCCGTACAGCGCGAAGAGGAAGAGGGCACGATAAAAGGGTTCATCTGCATAAGTGGTCATAATCGTTTTATATAAGGTAGCAAGCTTGGCTCCAGCATCTTCGACGATCTTTTTCTGTCGGTTCTGTTTTGGTGCTTTGATATTAGGTAGATCGCTAAGTACTTTGTTATCAAGTGCATATTGCATGATCGGTTTGAGAATCTGAATGAGCACCTTTTTAATGGTACGTGGACTGCATCCATTTTTAGTTTGCTCGGAGTGACCTTTTAGCTCCATGCTTTTGCGGAGTGAATCAATATCAACTTGGCGTATATCCTTTATACGTTTTTTGCCAATGCTATCATTAATGTATAGCTTGTAAGCATCTTTTCGTTCATCCGTCCATTTGGATACATCGCATGACTTCTCAAAATAGATTTCCGCAACATCATTAAGTCGGCTGTTCTCCGTGAAGTTAACACCAGTATTGATTTGCTTGTTCTTTTCATCTGATAGAGCGGTTTTGGCTTTCTTGATACGAGTACGTTTATCCCAGTCTTTATCGGAGTAATCGAGTACACGTTGTTTGATTTTTCCATCAAGCTTGAAGTTGATATAAAACTTAGTATAGGTAGAATCTGCTTTTAGACCTGTGTCTACGGTTTCAGTAAATTGTTTTCGATCAACTGCCATAATAACTCCATATAAGAGGGACATACCCTTGGGACATACCTTTGATGGAATTATTATACAGTAAAAAGAATCAATAGGAACATTACAATACGTAATATAGGGATTTGTGAAGTTATAAAAACTTTAAAGAATAGTGGAAATGTTGTTTGCGGTACCGGCGGTCAGGGATTCGAATTCCTTCGGGCGCACCATCTTTCCTCATACCTATTCAAGATCACCAAAAACAACCACTTAAAAGTGAACCGTGAAAAAAAACATTCAAACTGAGTTTCATACTAACAAGTCCTATTTTTATTTCGGTACGTTAATATCGTTTTTATCGATGATACCGCAATTGGTATTTTCTCCCAACTCGACCCACTCGTTATTTTTAGGTATTACACTCGTTTTGCTCATCACGATTCCGAAGTTCAGTAAAATACTCTTTTCCGTATTTATTATCTTTATCAATCTAAGCAACATATTGATCGGGCATATTGCTCTTCATTGGGGATATACGTTAGCAGACATAAAACCCCGTATCGAAGTCGCGTTTTTATCCCCAGTTTATGAGAGCAGAGAATACATTGCACGCTATATCGATTATCGAGATTATGGATTAGTCCTTTTTTCTCTGTTTGTATTGTTTCTTTTGTTCAAATTTTTGAGACATTTCACCCATTCGTATAAAGTGTTTAGGATCATCGGTGCGGGTGTTTTCATTTTGATTATTGGAAGCGTCACCTTTTACATCAATCCGATTCGAGAGTTTGAGCCTTTTAGTGTTCCGTGTGAAATTTGCACCGTGATCGATGACAAAAACAAGATCGATCAAATCTTGAAAACCAGAAAAGAGTACATCCGCCACATTGTTATCCCCAAAGCCAATACCAAAAATCAGCTCTATGATAAGATCATCATCGTTATGGGGGAAAGCGTCAACAAAAGCCACATGGCTCTCTATGGCTATAACATTCCGACTACCCCGTTTTTAAGCTCCTTGCAACCCACCAAAAATCTTTATGTCTTTAATGCTATCGCTCCGACGAATCAAACCCGATACTCAATCCCTATCGAGTTGAGTGAAGCGAATGTGCACTATTATGAGAACCGATATATGCATTCGGGTTCGATTATGACCTATTTTAAGGCGAACGATTATGAGACGTATTGGATTTCAAACCAAGGGCGCGCAGGGAAAAACGACTCCACCATCACCTCCATGGCATCCGAAGCAAATACGACTTTTTTTGCCAATCTAAACTATCTCGATGCCAAAACCGATGAGGTGCTAATAGAATATTTAAACTCCCTCCAACCCAACTCGAAAAAAGAGATGATACTATTGCATTTGATGGGGTCACATTCGGACTATATCAACCGATACAATCAAGAGACGGCACTGTTTAAGCACCCCAAAAATATTGTGGAAGAGTATGATAACACTATCCATTACAGTGACATGATTCTGAGCCAAGTTTTTGAAAAATTCAAAAAGGAGAAGTTGCTCCTCATCTATCTGTCAGATCATGGAGAAAACATCAATCTTGAAAATAACGGGCATGGTTTTGTACCATCGTATAAGGATGAATATACGGTACCGTTCGTGATCTATAGTAATGTGAAAAATCCGCGATTGGATGAGATTTATCGAGATAATAAAAGAGGGTATTTCAATTTGGAGAATTTTAACTCTATCGTCCAATATGTCAGCGGTATCAGCAACCATAAGAATCTATCGTATTCTCATGATGTGATGGCGGTTGAACCGAATACTATTGTTGACTTTGATCGGTTAGAATCGTTTGATTAGAGGTTAGGCTTTGTTTTTTCGTGCGGCGATTTCACCCAAAAAGCTTTCTAAATCATATTTTACGCGATATTGCGGAGTGAGGATGTGGATGAGAATATCGCCCAAATCGATCGCAACCCAGTCGCCGCTCTCATCGACGTAGAGGAATTGCTCATCAGGTTTAAGCCCTTTTTTGAGATGGTCGAGTAACGCAAGGGTATGACGTTCACCCAGTGATGAAGCGATAACAACATAGTCGGCGAAATAATCACCCTCTTTGAGATCAAATACTTCGATTGCTTCGGCTTTATTCTGATCGAGAATAGCGCTAATTTTTTCAATTCGTGGATTCACAGGTTTTCCTTGTAGTAGGTTAGTATTTTGGTTTCGATTTCGCTCTCCAACCCCAGCGAGGTGAGAGTACGGCGAATGTCACTTGAACAGATCGGGACGTCAACGGCTAGGTGGATCATGGTTTTGGGGATAGCTATCCCATCCCGTGATGCGACGACCCATGTTACTCGGCGCTCTAGTTCCTCATAGCGGTGCCATTGATTTAAGCTTTCGAGATTGTCGGCACCGATGATGAGGTAAATTTCCTCAACCATCGGAGCAAAATGTTCTACCGTTTCGATGGTAAAGACGCTTCGATTTTGGGATAACTCAAAATCGCTGATTTCCACCTTCTCAAATGTGGCAAAAATGGTTTTTAGCCAACCGTATCGTGTCGCTCCGTCTGCAATCACCGAGCGTTTGAACGGATTGCGCCATGCCGGTACAATAATGAGCTTATCGATGGGTAAAAGCTCTAAAGCTTTGGTAACGACTTCAACGTGTCCGGCATGCGGCGGATCAAAACTTCCGCCGTAGAGTGCAAGCTTCATAAGCCTCAACTTTATTTTAATCGAAATTATAACCGATTTTTGGTAAAATAACCCCCTATTTTATGTTGGTTTAGGATTAGGTGATGGCATTGAAGATTGCATTGAACGGATTTGGTCGTATCGGACGTTGTGTTACCCGTCTGATCGCTATGCGTGAGGATGTAGAACTGGTCGCTATCAATGACATGGCATCGATCGATATGATCGTGTATCTGCTGCAAAATGATTCGGTACACGGCGCATTCGAGACGGATGTTAGAGTTATAGAGGGTGAATATCTTCAAATCGGGAAAAACAAGGTTCGTATCTTGTGTGAAAAAGATCCCCAAAAACTCGATTTTGCTAAAGAGGGGGCAGATGTTGTTTTTGAATGCAGCGGTCTGTTTTTGACGAAAGCATCGACGGAACACCATTTGAGCAAAGGGGTGAAAAAGGTTATCCTCTCAGCCCCGACCCAAGACAGCACCATAGCGACATTCGTGTTGGGGGTGAATGAGCACCTTTACAACGGCGAAGCGATCATTTCGAATGCATCGTGTACGACGAACTGTTTGGGACCTATCGCCAAAATCATTGACGAAGCGTACGGGATCGAAAAAGGGTTGATGACCACTATCCATGCCTACACCAATGGACAGGCGATTATCGACTCTGCGCACGGAACCGATATGCGTCGTTCCCGTGCAGCGGCGCTCAATATGATTCCGACAACGACCGGTGCGGCGAAAGCGATCAGTATCGTATTGCCGAATCTGGAGGGGAAATTGCACGGTCAAAGTGTCCGTGTTCCGACCCCCGATGTCTCGATGGTCGATTTGAATGTTTTGGTCAAACGCTCTACGAGCAAAGAGGAGATTAGCGCCCTTTTTAAATCGTATGCGTCGGGTGAAATGGCGGGGATTTTGGAAGTGGATGAGCGTTATCGTGTTTCACAGGATTTTGTCGGATCATCGTACAGTGCCACAGTGGCGGATGATTTGATTCAAGTGATTGATGGAAATATGATCAAAATTATGGCATGGTACGATAACGAATGGGGCTATTCCAATCGCCTTATAGAAATGGCGTTATTTATCAGTAAAAAATAAATTAGTAATCTTACAGTAAGAGGAAAAAATGGAATTATTGAACATCAAAGAGTGTGACATCAAAGGCAAAAAAGTATTTATCCGTTGTGATTTTAACGTCCCGATGGATGATTACGGCAATATTACCGATGATCGTCGTATTCGCTCTGCGCTTTCAACCATCAACTATTGTTTAGATCAAGGGTGTGCGATCATATTAGCATCCCATTTCGGTCGCCCTAAAGGTGAGAGAGATGATAAATATACCCTCGCACCAATCGCTCGCAGGTTGAATCAACTGTTGAAAATCGATGTCAAGATAGCAGAGGATGTGGTAGGTGAAAGTGCTCAAAAATTAGCTTCCGAACTCCAAAGCGGCGAAGTTTTGTTGTTGGAAAATCTCCGTTTTGAAAAAGGGGAGACGAAAAATGATCCACAATTGAGCGCGGCATTGGCTCAAATGGCGGAGGTTTACGTCAACGACGCATTCGGAGTGAGTCATCGCGCCCATGCTTCCGTCGAGGGGATTACGCAACATTTTGATACTGCGCACAAAGCGGCAGGATTTTTGCTCCAAAAAGAGATTCAGTTCTTCGGAATCCTTTTGGAACGCCCTGTGAGACCGTTTGCGGCGATTGTCGGCGGATCAAAAGTATCGGGTAAACTCGAAGCGCTGATCAATTTGTTACCGAAAGTGGATAAAGTTCTTATCGGCGGCGGGATGGCATTCACGTTTCTCAAAGCTCTTGGGTACGATGTCGGTAACTCATTGGTAGAAGACGATTTGTTGGATGAAGCGATGAACATCATGAACGAAGCCAAACGTCTCGGGGTTAAATTTTACCTGCCGGTCGATGTGGTTGCGGCAGAGAAATTTGCTCCGGACGCGATGAGCCGATTGTGCAGTGTTCAGGAAATTCCTGACGGATGGATGGGGCTTGACATCGGACCGGCTACGGTGCGCTTGTACCGTCAGGTTCTCAACGATGTCCAGACAATCCTTTGGAACGGCCCGATGGGTGTTTATGAGATGGATCGTTTTGCACGCGGATCGAATAAAATTGCCCATTTCGTTGCCGATTCGTATGCGACCACTGTTGTCGGCGGAGGGGATACCGCTGACTTGGTACAACGTATCGGATTGGATGAAGAGATGAGCTTTATCTCTACCGGAGGCGGAGCATCATTGGAATTACTTGAGGGTAAAGTTCTACCGGGCGTCAAACCTCTATTGAAATAAAAGGAGATACTCATGATATTGTGTGCCAACTTTAAAGCGAACAAAACGCGTCAAGAGACACGAGCCTATATGGCGGTAGTCGAGTCCTTTGTCAGTGCAAACGATATTAGTGACACCATTATCGTATTTCCTCCGTTTACGGCGCTCGATCATGATCCGCGTAACGTATTGATCGGTGTCCAAAACGGTTATCCCGTCATAAACGGTGCCTATACCGGAGAGATCGCGTTAGAACAGCTTGAAGAGTTCGGGATCAGAACGATTTTGATCGGGCACTCTGAGCGTCGTCATGTTATCGGTGAGACCCAAGAACAAATTGCGGCAAAATTCCAATTTTTTGCCGAACAAGGGTTTGTGATCGTCTATTGTGTGGGTGAACCTCTCTCGGTTCGCGAAGCAGGCAACGATGTAATGATGGGGTACATTGAACAACAATTCGAGGGAATCGATCTCTCGTATCCCGATCTTATCCTCGCATATGAGCCGGTTTGGGCTATTGGAACAGGTTTAACCCCTTCAAATGAAGATATTGAAGCACTACATAGCGCCCTTCGTGCCAAAACATCCGCACCTCTTTTATACGGAGGAAGTGTAAAAGTGGAGAATGCGGGTGAGATTATGGCATTGGACAATGTAGACGGCGTTTTGGTCGGCTCAGCAGCGCTGAGTGCTAACGATTTTTGCGATATGATCGCACAAGCAGCGGAATTAAATACAGAAATAGGAGAATAATAGATGTTAATGCAAGGGAAAAAAGGTCTAATCGTTGGATTGGCTAACGATAAATCAATCGCATACGGTATCGCGCAAGCGCTTCATGCTCAAGGGGCGCAAATGGCGTTTACCTATCTGAATGAAGCGTTGCAAAAGCGTGTAGAACCGATTGCGGCTGATTTTAACAACTCTCCCGTTTATAAACTTGACGTATCGGATGAAGCGGATATGGAAGCGATCGCGGCAAAAGTGGCGGCCGATTTCGGACAAATCGACTTTTTGGTTCACTCGGTAGCTTTTGCTCCGAAAGAGGCATTGACCGAAGGGTTTATGAAAACATCCAAAAGTGCGTTTCAAATTGCGATGGATGTCTCTGTTTATTCGTTGATCGATTTGACGAACCGTTTGGAGAGTGTTTTGGCTCCGGGGGCATCGATCATCACCCTTAGCTATCTCGGCGGACCGAAATACATTCCGAACTACAACGTTATGGGAGTCGCAAAAGCGGCACTTGAATCAACCGTACGTTATATGGCGGTAGAACTCGGAGCATCCAAAGGTCAACGGGTCAATGCAATCAGTGCGGGACCAATCCGTACGTTAGCGGCGAGCGGGATCGGCGATTTCAAACAAATCCTTAACTGGAATGAATCTAATGCACCGCTTCGTAAAAATGTCACTATCGAAGAGGTCGGTAATTCGGCAATGTATTTACTCAGTGATCTATCCAGCGGCGTGAGCGGTGAAGTTCATTATGTTGATGCAGGGTATAACATTATGGGTATGGCCGCAGTTGAGAAAAATGCTGAAGGTAAAAGTGTTTTTGTTTGGGATGAGAGAAAATAATATTTAATCCAAACTCCGTGATCCAATACCAAGAGCTGTTCCGAAGGCAGTAGTGCCGAGAGGAACGAGCGTTCTTGGATCACGGTATGCTCTTTTGGTACTTTTCTGGCTAAACAGAAAAGTACATAATGTTACGAAACGTTACTTTCCGATTCCGGGAAGTTTTTGTAATTTTTCCCAGTTTGCAGGCTCTTTTGGCTGACCTTCATTCATCTTCTCTTTTTTACCCAAATAGTCTTTCCATTTGTCAACATACTTTTGAAGGGTGAACGGCGTATTGTCTTCATCCAGAGGAACAACCTCGGTTTTCGTCGTTACGCTACCGTCCGGTGCTTTGGTCGTCGTCGTGATTTGTGTGGCACTGGTTGTTTTCTCTAGTGTTTTTCCATCGGCAGTTTGGGTAGTGACGGACATTTTGGTTGGCTCTGTTTTAGTAGTTACTACTGTGCCGTCGCTTTGTTGCTTCGTATTCTCGGTCGCTTGTGACGCCATTAGAGGGTTCCACTCCTCTTTGAGCCAGCGATCCAGTGAACGCTGCATTGCTCCACCCTCGCTGGAAGCAGTTCCGCTCGGCGAGATCGCTTGAAGGTTTGTATTCTGTGAGGGAGTGACTCCCATGCGGTTTGCTGCACAGCCGCCGAGCAGTAAAAGGGTGAGCGAGAGAGAAAGAGTGTGACGCATCGTTATTTCCTCTATTAGGATTGAATTTTTTAGATTAGTTCGTACTATAACATAGAATAGATAGGATAAGCGCTAAAAAGAGTGGGAGAAGAAAATTACAAAATTGTCACTTTCCTATATTGCGGGGTTTGCTTTCACAAAAGTGCCGGAAAACAAAATTCATTTTTACAGCAATCTTTAAGAATTGCAGGGCTACAATTAACTTCGACGAAACAAAAACATAAGGTCAAGCTTAACTTAAGGAGAATCAATGAAGTTAGTTAAAATGAGTCTTGCAGCAGCAGTGTTGCTCGGAGCGAGCGCATTCGCAATCGATAATGTAAAAGTAAGCGGTGATGCTAAACTTTTTTATAGCACAAGCGATCAAGGTGCAAACGTAGATTTATTTGATCAAGCAGGATCTGCTGCGGATACAGCACTTCGTTTGTCAGTAACCGGTGATTTGACAAAAGGTGTATCTTTCGGTGCAACTGGTTATGCGGTATCTTCTCTTGGTTTGGAAAACAACCTTGTAAATAACGTATGGACTGGTGCACACAGTGTTACAAGCGCTGCGACTGGTGTTGATGATGCTGCATGGATGGGAGAGATGTGGGTAGCTGCAACTCTTGGTAAAACCACAGCAAAACTTGGACGTATGGAATTAGATACTCCACTTGCGTTCTCTGAGTCATGGTCAGTTGCAAAAAATACATTTGATGCAGCGGTATTGATCAACCAAGATCTTCCGGACACGACTTTGGTCGGTGCATGGGTTGGAAAAGGAAATGGTGTTAATGCACTTGCTCCTTTAGCTGCTCCAAAAAATAACGTAGCTGCGGTTGGTATTGATGGATTTATGGGTGCTGGCGCAAATATGGTTACTTTCGTAGACCAAGGTGCGTATGCAGCAGCAGTAGTTAACAACTCTTTCAAACCGGCAACTCTCCAAGCATGGTACTACAACGTTGTTAACGTTGCGGATGCAATCTGGTTGCAAGCTGACATCAATTGCCAATTGGTAAAAGGATTGACAATCGGTGCACAATACGCTGATATCGACACAAAAGGTTTAGCAAATACCTATGCTGACTCTTCTGCGTACGCGTTGAAAGTTGGATACGGAGTAGATGCACTTAAAGTCTCTGCAGCATTCTCTGCTACCGATAAAGACGGTCTATTGAATATCGCTAACGTTGCAACAAACAATACGGTTGGAGCACAATCTAAATTGTACACTGAAACATTCTGGAGCTACGGTTATGTAGGTGCAGCTGATGCAGATTCTTGGAATCTTACAGCTGAGTACGATGCTAAAAACTTAGCAAAATTCGGAGCGTATTACACTTCAGTTGACAACGGTGCAGCAGCTAACGCTGGTGATCTTGAAGAACTTGCATTGACTGCAACTAAATCTTTCGGACCATTGGATGTTACAGCAGCGTATATCAATACAGAACTTAACGGTGGAAATGATTTCAACACTGTTCAAGCATACTTGACTCTTAACTTCTAAGAGTTTTTTAGCTTCTCATCCCTTCGGGGATGAACCCTCTTTTTATTTTTATCCCCTTCTTTCGCTATAATCATTACTATGAAATATTTACTTCGTTCCTTGTTTTATACACTTTTTATGCTTTTTTTGATTTCTCTTCTATCTTTTGGAGCGATTCACATGGCACCCAACAGTTTCATGGGCGGTGAACTCAATCCCAACATGACTCCCGAAGCGATAGCGCAATTGCAAAGTATCTACGGACTCGATAAACCACTGTTTCAACAATACTTTGACTGGATATACAATCTACTGACGCTAAACTTCGGCATTTCATTTGTAAATGGTGCACAGGTATCTGGAGTGGTTGCCGATCGCCTCCCAGTGACATTGTGGATGAATATAGTCGCGATGGCGGTCACCTTTGCACTCTCACTTTGGATGGGGATCAAATCAGCACTCTCTCATGGTAAAAAAACTGATACTTTTTTGAGTCAATTTGCGCTTCTGAGTTTTGCAATGCCATCCTACTACCTAGCACTGGTGCTTATGATGATACTGAGTGTTACACTTGGATGGTTTCCGATTGCAGGGATGCATTCACTTGAGCCGCCGGAAGGGATAGGATATTATCTTGATATGGCATGGCATTTAACGTTGCCGATAGCGGTGATGGTGTTTGTGGGGATTGGGAGCTTGAGCCTCTATATACGCTCGCTTACGATGGAAATTCTCAAAAGCGACTATATCTATTTCGCCCGATCACGC
>NZ_DASUIQ010000069.1:0-33670 GCF_036279695.1 Sulfuricurvum sp. | reverse complement strand
AATACGAAAAATCTCTATAGTTCAACAGGATGTGTCTCGGTGTGGAATACCAAAGCGACCTTGAGAGCTACCAAAGCGGTCTCATTCGATTTGGGTATCAACAATGTATTCGATCGAAACTTTTACTACAACTACGGCTATCCTGAAGCGGGACGCAGTGTCTTCGGTAATATTCGTTACAAATTTTAATCACCGCTGTGGAGTCGATCTCCCCGATATTTCAGTATAATAATAACAACTTAGGAGTGACCATGTTTTTAGAAGCGATCAATTTTTCCGCCATGTACCGTGAGCACAAAGCCACCACCGATTTCAAAGGAAAAACGAGCAGTGATTGGGATGAAAAATCAGCCGATATGGCGGCGTCCGTTATCAATAGCCCCTATGTGGAGGATTTCATCTCTCGTATGAATATCACAGGAGACGAAGTGGTTCTCGACATCGGATGCGGACCGGGAACCCTCGCGATCCCGTTGGCAAAACGGGTCAAAGAGGTGATCGCCATCGACTTCTCCGCCCAAATGCTCGAAGAGCTGAAAGCCTACGCCGCGCGCGAAGGGGTTACTAATATTAAAACATATCATATTGGATGGGAAGATGACTGGAGTATTCTTCCGCAAGCCGACATCGTCGTAGCCTCCCGCTCGATGGAAGTTCCCGATGTCGAAGCGGCTCTGGCTAAAATGTCGGCTCATGCGACAAGGGCGTGCTATCTCACCTACAAAGTGGGAGGGAGTTTCGTCGATATGAATATCCTAGACTTCATCGGCAAAAAGGTCAAAACCAAACCCGATTACTGGTACATCCCGATTATCCTCTACTCTCACGGCTATCTCCCCCGTATCGACTACATCGAAACAGGACGGGGAAGCGTCCGTGCAAATACGGAAGATGAGTTTGTCGAATCGCTGATTTGGAGCGTCCATACGTTAGACGACGAGCAACAGAGCAAAGCACGCCAATATTTCCGCGAGGTCATTGTAGGGCAAAAGCGCCCTCCCCGAATGGTCAACTGGGCATTTATCGGATGGGAAACGACGCTATGATCACCCTAAACGATTTTGAGCTCGAAGCCCTGCTAGCCGAAGATGTCCCTTACGGCGATCTCACGAGCGCATCGCTAGGGATCAGTGACCAACGCGCCCGCATCACCTTCTCAACCCGAGAACGCCCCCTCGTGGTCTCCTGTACCGAAGAAGCGGTGCGCTTGTGCGGACTCTATGGTTTGGAGATCGACGGTTTTGTAAAATCGGGGACTTTGGTTCCGCCCAAGAGTGTCTTTCTCGAAGCCCACGGCGAAGCTGGTAATATCCACCGCATCTGGAAAAGCGTCCAAAACCTCCTCGACTACGCGAGCGGTATTGCTACCTACACCCGAGAGGCGGTACTCTTGGCTCGTAGTATCAATCCTGATATAGTGGTTGCCACCACCCGTAAAACCACCCCCTTTACGAAAAAAATTTCTATCAAAGCGGTCGAATCAGGTGGCGGAGTAGCGCACCGTTTGGGTCTTTCGGAATCGATCCTGATCTTCGATTATCACCGTGTTTTCTTCCCTGCCGAGGAAGCGTTTAGCGAAGCCCTGAGCCAAACCAAAAAAGCGAACCCTGAGAAAAAGATCGTCATCGAAGCCTCTGACATCGCCGAAGCGCTCAAATTTGCCCGCTTCGGAGCAGACATCCTCCAGTTGGAGAAATTCCCCCTCACTAAACTCGCCGATGCCGTCCAAATCCTCCGTGCCGATTACCCTCATATCACGTTGATCGCCACGGGGGGAATCAGCGCCAAAAACATCGCCGAATATGCCGGTACGGGGGTCGATATGATCGTCACCTCATCCCCCTACAGCGCGCAACCTGCCGATATTAAAGTGAGAATAGAACCGCTGACATGATAAAACCATTTTTCTACGGTGCACTTATCGGTATTTTAGGGGGATTGATGGGGCTTGGCGGTGCTGAGTTTCGCCTCCCCGTTCTCACCTTTATCTTTGATTTTGCGACCCTTCATGCCGTGGTGATTAACCTCATCATCTCATGGGTTACCGTTATATCATCACTGGTATTTAGATGGGAATCGTGGAGTGCTGTAGAGCCGTATTTACCTATCGTACTAACGCTTCTCTCAGGCTCACTTATCGGTGCTTCCATAGGTGCTTCTTTGGCATCAAAAATCGATGAAAAGAAACTCGATCGGATTGTTGCGATACTATTAGGAATTTTAGCGCTTGTAATGATTGCAGAAACCCTAATCCATTTCGATCCATTACGGTTAAACCTCATCTCTATGACGCTTCTGGGGTTTAGTGCAGGGATCATTATCGGGCTCTTTAGCAGTATGCTCGGTGTCGCTGGAGGAGAGCTCATCATCCCGACCATTTCCCTGCTTTATGGTGTGGATATTAAAATAGCCGGAACCCTTAGCCTAATGGTCAGTTTGCCTACTATCATGGTTGGAGTCTATCGCTATAAAAATAGAGCCCCTTTTACCATCGTCAAGCCCAACCTTTCCCTAATCGCCTCGATGGCAGGAGGATCGGTTCTCGGGGCGTGGATAGGAAAATCGATGCTTGGACTCTTCTCCAGCGGACATTTACAACTCTTTTTAGCCTTTATCCTCTCCCTATCCGCCATTAAGCTCTATAAAAAAGGAATGCAATAATTTATGAATACCCTAAAAGCCACTATCACCGCAGTAACTGCTTCAGAGCACCTCAGCATCCTTAGTGTTTCCGTAGCCAATGAGCCGTTTCACCTCCTCCTCGCCGAAGCCTCGAATGCTCTCATCGGAGCCGATGTCACCTTGGCGTTCAAAGAGACCGAAATAATCCTCTCCAAAAACGTCACCGCCACGAGCGCAAATTGTGCCCGCGCTACCGTCCAAAAGATCGAAAATGGAATTGTCCTCTCTCAAATCACCCTCACCTATCACGAGATGAATCTCATCGCGTTGGTACCGACACTGACGTTTAACACCCTCGCGATAAGTGAAGGCGATGAAATACACTGGATGGTTCAACCCTCTGAAATTTCACTCCTAAAGGAAACCCATGGAAAATGAATTTTTAACCACGATGACGCTGACCTTTGAGCTGGCTGCCGTCACCACGGTTATCTTACTCCTTATCGGTATCCCATTGGCCGCATTTTTAGCGTTTAGCAAAACCCGTTTCAAAAGTGTTGCTGAGACCATCGTCAGTATGCCCCTCGTATTGCCCCCCTCGGTACTGGGATTTTATCTCCTCCTCGCCTTTAGCCCCGCTTCGTTTATCGGGGAGTTTTTAACCTCTCACGGGATACGGCTGGCATTTAGTTTCGAAGGGCTTGTTGTTGGATCGGTTCTCTTTAGCCTACCATTCATGGTACACCCGATCCAATCCGCCCTCTCCCAAGTCCCCCGCTCCATTTTCGAAGCCTCTTATACCCTCGGTAAATCGAAAATTGAGACCATGGTTCGCGTTATTCTCCCCACTATCCGTCACGGTCTTATCTCAGGGATCGTCCTTGCGTTTGCCCATACGGTCGGAGAGTTCGGGGTAATCCTCATGATCGGTGGAAATATCCCTGACGAAACCCGTGTCGCTTCCATCGCCATCTATGACGAAGTGGAATCGCTCAACTACGCGATGGCACACCAATACGCCCTCACCCTCTTTGTCGTGACGTTTGCAATCTTGCTCATCGTCTACACTCTGAATAAAAAATCACTAGAGGGACTACGATGATATCTATAAACGTCACCAAAACCCTTAACACTGCCGATGGAGTGTTAAACGCCGAATTTATTATTGAGATCCGTAACGGAGAGTTTCTAACCCTCTTCGGTCCCTCCGGTGCCGGAAAAACAACATTGATGCGTATGATCTCAGGACTCGAAACACCAAACAGCGGAGTGATCGAAGTGGACGGTGAAGTATGGTTTGATTCGGAACGCCGTATCAATCTCCCGCCCCAAAAACGGAGTATCGGTTTTGTCTTCCAAGACTACGCCCTTTTTCCGACGATGAGTGTCCGTGAAAACCTCCTCTTTGCCGCAGAAACCGCAGAACAAAAACAAGGGGTGGATGAGCTCATCGCTATGGTAGAGTTGGAAAATCTCGCCAACCGCCTCCCATCTACCCTCTCAGGGGGACAAAAACAGAGGGTTGCTTTGGCACGCGCGCTTGTGCGCCGACCGAAGATATTGCTTCTTGATGAGCCTCTCTCCGCGCTTGATCCCGTTATGCGCCAAAAGCTCCAAGACGAACTCGCCCTCATTCACTCCCGCTTGGGGGTAACCACATTGCTCGTGAGTCACGACATTGCCGAAACGGTCAAACTCTCAGACCGCCTCGCGTCGGTGGTATCGGGTCGTATTGAGAAGCTCTGCTCACCTATGGAGTTCTTTAGTCCCCAAACCCTCAGCGGTAAACTCCAGCTCATCGGCGAGGTGCTCAAAATAGAGGAGGATGCCCCCGTCTTTATCGTCACCTTACTCGTCGGCTCATCCATCGTCCGCACGGTAGCTAGCGCCGATGAGGCTTCAGAACTTAGGGTGGGTGCCCATGCTATAATTTCGACCAAAGCGTTCAACCCGATTCTTATCCCTATCCCTTAATGACTTCCTATCAATTTTTTGAACATCGATGTTAACAAGCCCTCTTTGAGGGCGGTTTTCTCGATGAACTCATCGTACGTCATTTTTTTTGCTTTGAGATAGTCGTTAAAATACGCTTCCGAAGCCGCCAACCCTTCCGCCTTTTCTATCGCCAAAAGTTCTTCATACAGTGGGGTAATCTTCGTAACCAAATGGGCATCTGCCCCTCTACGATGCGCTACATATCCGACGACACGATTTTCATAGGGGTGTTTGCGAATCTCGAAATGGGTCGTTACCCAATAATAATCGCCGTTTTTGGTCAAATTTTTGACAACGGCAAAAATGTCCTGATTGTTATGGAGCCGTTCCCACATCAGCTTAAAAATCACACCGGGCATATCGGGATGGCGAACAATACTGTGAGATCGATCCATCAGCTCCTCCATGCTATATCCCGATACCGTACAAAAATCTCTATTGGCATACTCGATAATACCGCGTTTATTCGTTCGGCTTACGATCAAGACATGCGGTTCAATTTTGATTTGATTACCCATATAATCCTCTATGATTATTTTAATAACAAATTGTATAATTATTAACGGTCAATTTACTCTTATTGGTGTTCAATTTTTAATCATTTATTGGACTAAATCAAAAAAGATATAATGAATAAAAGAACAATTCGGGCAAAGCCCGAAAAGAGCGTATTATTTTGCAAGGATAATGAAGTTGGCTTTGATGAGGGCGTAAACGGTTTCACCGACTTTGAAATCCAAATCTTCGACCGAATCTTCCGTGATAACAGCGGTCAAAGTTTGATCCCCCATAGAGAGTTTGAGTTCGCCGTTGACGATCCCTTTTTTCACTTCACTCACTTTGGTTTCAATGATATTGCGGGTACTGATATTGGTCGGTTTGTCTTTGGCAACCATTACAAACGGAGCTTTGATGATGGCGTAGATGCTCTCACCCACTACCAATCCCATCTCCTCAACCGAGTCATTGGTAATGACCGATTTTAATACGGTATTCCCACCCACAGAGAGGACTACTTCGCTATTGATTTGACCTTTTTTGATCTCGGTAATCGTACCTTTGATCTCGTTGCGTGCACTTGTTTTCATGACATTCCCTTAATATAGAGTGTGAATGTCTGCGGTTATTGAAAGTATCGCCTAATTAAACTTAATATTTTGCTTATTCTATTTTAGATATAACGTCTAATAATATTAAATTTAGAGCCAAGGATTTCTCATGACCATTACAAAAGACTGCATCGTTACCATCGATTATCATATCAACGATACGGAGGGAAATCTTCTCCATGAAGAGGAAGAGTCGCTTGTCTATCTCCACGGCAATTACGGTCATATTTTCCCAACCGTCGAAGAGGCGTTACAAGGAAAAAGTATCGGTGAAGCATTTAGCGTGACTTTGAGCGCCGATAAAGCGTTCGGGAACTACGATCCCTCCCTCGTTGTAACAGAAGAGCTCAGCGAATTACCTATCGAGGTAAGTGTCGGAATGGAGCTTGACGGATATTTTGAAGAGGATTCGGATGATGTTATCATCTATACCGTTACCGAGATTGAGGGAAATCATGCGACACTGGATGGCAATCACCCTCTTGCTGGGATGGATCTCATTTTTGAGGGAACCGTTTTAGATATTCATGAAGCAACCCCAGAAGAGATCAAAGAGGTATTAGAGTTTCATCACCATCATTGATTATATTCCCACACCCAACGAGCGTATAAACTGCTCTACCCTCTCGGTATAGCCGTTGGGTTTGCCGAGTTCATCGTTGATCTCTCCGTGACTCAACGGTTGCTCGCTCATTTCGACTCTCAATCCCATATTTATCCCTTTTGCGACAAAAGTTTTAGAGTTCTCACACGGTTTATCTTCACGAGCACTGGAACAAACCAGTAGCATAGGGGGAGCAGACCGCTCAAGCTGATACAACGGCGAGTTCTCCACCCAGATATTTTTATCACTGCCGAACACATCATCGTAAAAATCGTAATGCTTTCGCTCCATCGTCTGCACCAAATCCATTGTTGCAGTATCAAGCGACACCGTTCCCAACCACTCTTTGAGACCGAGAGGAGTGTATTTTTGCGGATCGGCAGAGACCAAAGAGACCAAATGTGCTCCTGCTGAGTGTCCCATTAGAAGGATCTTTTTCGGATCACCGCCCCACTCATGTGCATGAGCTTGCACATACGAGAGTCCCGTAGCCACATCTTCTGCTTGTTGCATAGGAGTCACTTTGGGAACCAAACGGTAGTTTAGTGAGACGAAAATTGCCCCTTTAGAAACCCATCGGTTCATTTTATTTTGAACGACATTTTCCGATTTTTTGTCCCCCATTTTCCACGCACCGCCGTGCACCATCACAATAATAGGAGCATTTTGAGGAGCTTGAGGAAGATAAACATCGAGACGCTGTTTTTTATCCGAACCGTAAGAGATGTCGGTGAGTTGTTTAACCTCTTGATGGGTAGATGCTCGTTTTTGGATCATATCACGGATGATTCCCGCTTCCAACGTCAGCATACTAAACAATACCATGATAAAAAAAAGACGCATGTGATTACTCTTTCACATTATAAAGATCTATCATCGCTTCAAAGCCGTCTCTTTTGATCAAGATATAAGAGTTTTCAACCTTCTCATTTTTCAGCATCAATGCATCCTCTTTATCAATCGATCGTGTAGTGTATCCAAGAGGGGCATATTTTTCGACTATCTGGTGTTTAATTATCTCAAATTCATCTATCGTTTTCATCACAACGGTTTTGGCGGAAATACCGTTACCGCTTTTTTCTATCATACTCCGCCCGTCGAGTAAATAACCGCACTCTTTGCAACTGAGTCGACTCTCGGTAATCAAGGCATTACACTTTGGACATCGCTTAGATTTATCTATTTTTGGAAACAGGCTCAATACACCTAGAGCAATAATTAAGGATAGATCGGCGATATGGATAAAAGTGCTATGGTCGTATCCAAACTCAACCAAGCCAAATATCACCCCAATAAATATAAGCAAAGCTACCAATGCTTCCATTCCTCGACCGCGATAAAATGCAAAAACAAAAAGTCCGAGTTCAGCTATCCAAAACATGTTTATTAACCTATACTATTTAATTTAGATGATAAATAATATTAGATTGTAACTCTTTTTTGTTTAAATTAAATAAATTATGTATAGATTATCGATTTCTCTTCTCACCGAATACTTCAAAAGGCTCATCCTCTTTTATGAATTTTTGATTGTACAAATAAGAACTGCCAAACATCAAAATAAAGACAACCAATCCATACCAAGGGTTTTGAAATTTACCCCAAAATCTAGCACCAAAAAGTATTGAAAAGACAAATGCCATAACATTGTACTTTCCTTTATTGGACAATCTCGCACTCATAATTCCAATGGCTAAAAAGACCATCGGTATCATTCCAAAGCCTAATACAACCCAGAAAATAGTTTTGTGGTTATCCTGTGGCTCTTCGGTAACTTCTACAACCTCCGGTGCTGGCTGATAAGCAGGAACATATTGTCGTGCAATCGTCTTGGATATTGCCAATAACGCCCCCATTAATCCATCGTATAACGTCCCATTATGAAGATAGGGAGTAATCTTTGTCTCAACAATATCTTTTACCTCATTATCGGTTAAAAAAGCTCTATTAGCATGACCGACATCCATATAAACACGCGAGTTATTAGAATCAACGATCAAAAGAATTGAATGATCTTTTTCACCATAAGGCATTCCCCAAAAATGACGTAATTCTTTGGCGTATTGTTCTGCCGATAGTCCGTCTAATGAGGAGATCAACAGAATAATGATCTGTGTATCACTGTTGGCTCCGATTGTACCGGACATTTCAGATAGAGATTTTTCCTGTTTCGAAGTCAGATGATTGATCGGATCGATAACACGACCGGACCATTCAGGGAATGATCCATACAATTGTAGTGAGAGGCAATAGATAAATATTAATAAGCGAAACATGTATTAATCAATATGTCCAACGATCAATTCATTCGGCAATTCGTCAATATCACCCTCTTCGGCAGGGAATTCGTGTGCGAGAACTTCACCGCACGATTCTATCGCTTCAAGGTACCCTTCCCCCACACTTTTGGTATGCAAACGATGACGAAATTTCTCTAAAATCGGTTGCCATTTCTCAGAGGAGATTTTCGCGTCTATCCCAATGTCGGTAAGTATCTCGACATACCCCTCATCAATTGAGACAAAAAACAAAATAGCGCGTCGTTTCGTTGTACGATACAGACCGAATTTACGAAAGCTCTCTTGAGCTACGAGAGTTGCTTGCCGTCGCATTACCGTATGCGGAACCAACCGTTTGGCAATGATGGGTAAACGTGTTACGATCAACAATACGATAAACAACACGATTTGTAAGCGAAAAATATCCCCCAATGTAAGCCAATCGGTGAGCCACAGCATCAAATGAGGGATCAATAACGCGCTAAACGCCGATACAAAAAAAGCATATATCCCATAATCGCTACTTTTTTGGGTAATGATCGCGACAAACTCGCAAGAACTGTTTTTTTCGGCGTTTTGGATCGCCTCTTTGATCTGATTTTTTAACGTTTCATTCAACTGTTTCATAAGCTCCCCAATCCGTCCAATACACTTCCGATGTCGGCACTTGCACCCGCTCCGCCGAAATCGCCACCGCCACCGCTAAATACTTCGAATGAATCCCCGCTTCCAATATTTCCGCCACTATCTGCCATATCAATAATAATCGATCCGTAATCGGAATTTTGATCCGAATAATAGGCAATGATAGCGACAATCAAAGCGATAATACCACTGATAATCATGATGTGACTAAACGCCCATACCAAAAATCCGGCAAATCCTCCAACTAGAACTGATGCTATTACCCTGATAGCAATATTAACTTGTCGTGAGAAGAAGTAGCTTCCTGCCCAAAATGCCATCACTAAAAAAGGGATTGAAGCGATTGCCGCAATATAAAATGCACTCATCCGCACCGGTTTATAGGCACCGTAATCATGTTGATACTCTTTTGATACAATCGTCCCGATGGCATCGATTGTATCACGTATCCCGCCATAGACATCTTTCTCTTTAAAACGGGGGATCATTTTCGATTGGATCATCTCATACGCTTCGGCATCGGTGATAAACGCTTCTAATCCATAACCGATCTCGATCCGTACTTTTCGATCTTTCGGGGCGATCATGATCAAAATTCCGTTGTCTTCGTCTCTCTGCCCCACTTTCCAATAACGGGCGAGTTGATAGCCATACTCAGCAATGTCATACCCATCGAGTGATTTGAGAGTAACGACCACCACCTGTACGGTGCTGTCACGTTCAATCGTCCCTGACATATCGGCGAGAGACTGTTCCTGTGCTTTGGAAAGCAGTCCCGCTTCATCGACAACCCGACCCGTGAGTTCAGGAAATTTCGGCTCCGCAAAAGCATAAACCCCTATAAATATTAGGGTTAAAAAGGCTAACCGAAACATCGATTAGAACGCTACGGTTGGTGCTTTTTGACTCTGAGGCTCTGCGCTAAACGTCTCTTTGATCGTTGCATCGGGATAAAGGATTGCAGCTACCCAACGCCCCGGAACCGTACGAAGTTCGAGATTGTAGGCTTGGACACTTTGGATGTAATCACGACGGGCAACACTGATACGATTTTCCGTCCCTTCCAACTGCACCTGCAATGCCATAAAGTTTTTATCGGCTTTGAGTTCTGGATAACGCTCACTTACCATCATCAGTCGTGAAAGAGCACTAGTTAGTTCCCCTTGTGCTTTTTCAAACGCCGCAAATGCTTTGGGATCATTCAAAACGGCCGGAGTTATGTTCATTTGTCCCACTTTCGCACGCGCTTCGCTCACACCGAGTAAAACCTCTTTTTCATGTGATGCGTACCCTTTGACCGTTGCGACAAGATTAGGAACCAAATCGGCACGACGTTGATACTGGTTTTGTACCTGTGCCCATGAGGCTTTTGCCGACTCATCCAATGTTGGAACGCTGTTCATATGCCCTGCAAACATCATCACGACTGCTCCGATGATGACTGCCGCTAAAATTCCGCCGATTGCTTTCATGCACACCCTTTTACTATTAATAATGATAAATTGTAACTGTTTTTTGTTTAAAATTAGTAAATTATATCAGCACTCACATTTCATATCAGAGGCTTTGAACCCCTCGCTAATCTGGCGATGGGTAAGGAAAAACTCATCAACCACCGCGCGGAAGTGAACTGGATCATCGATACGGTTTACGAGATCACGTAGCGCCGATGCCCCTTCATACCCTTTGGAGTAAGTATGGACGTGTTTTCGGAACGTCACGACACCGCGTGCACCGTAACAGCTCACCATACCGTCTAGATGCTCCATTATGATTGCGTGTTTAACCATTAAATCGACCGTAGCACTGCCCGTTTTGAGCTGATGAAAAATCCACGGCGCCCCTACCGCACCGCGACCGATCATCACACCGTCCGCTTTCGTATGTTCTAGCACCCATTGCGCCTTTTCAAACGAGTCAATATCGCCGTTGGCAATCACAGGGATACCGATAGAAGCTTTGATCTCACCGATAGCGTCATAATCGACGGGAGCTTTGAATTTTCCCGCACGGGTACGCCCGTGAACGGCGAGGAAGTCGGCACCGCACGATTCGACCAATTTGGCGATTTCGATATGGTTTTTCGACTCAAATCCCAAACGGATTTTGACACTGAGGGTCGATTTGTTAGAGGTCTTTTTGATCGTCTCGATAATGCGAGCCATTCGCGGCAAATCGTTTAACAATGCGCTTCCTGATCCGTGGCAAACGATCTTAGGGACGGGACATCCACAGTTAAGATCGATAATATCGATGTCATCCACACCGTTAAGCACCTCCACCGCACGTCGTACAATATCCTCTTCCGCTCCGGCTATTTGTACCGAATAAGGATCTTCATTTGGGCTTCTCTCCAACATACGAATTGTTTTTTGCGATCCGTAGGCTAGTGCATTGGAGCTGATCATCTCACTCACCGTTAAATCGGCACCAAATTTTTTGACGACATTGCGAAACGGCAAATCGGTATATCCGGCTAAGGGGGCTAGTGCATAAACGGGGGTAGAAAAGTTAAGTTTGGGAGTCATAAAAAATACCTTGGAAGGGGAAAGGCAGCAATGCTGCCTTTTTTACTTAGCAACTGCGACGTAAAAAGATCGCGATGTCGTAGTGTTTGTTCGCACGTTTAAGATCACGATACGCTTTGAAGATCAAATAATCGTTATTGGCCGTATTGTTCAAAATCTCGTTTGCCGTGTCGATCATTTGCAAATCGTAAAGGGTATAAAAATACCCTTCCATCGCATCATCGTTCTGCTCGCTCAACATTTCAAACAAGCGGATACGTTGTTCAGGGAGCATATTTTTAGACATTGCCGCTGAAAGGTCAATCCAATCGTTGCTATCGAGCTTGATGGACAACAAAAGAGCCGCTAGCTCTTCGTTGCTGATTTGGATACCGTTCTCTCCGGCATTGACCCGTTGAACGAAATCGATCAAGGATGCTTTGTTGAAAAGGTGTTTAAACTTCATCACCGATCCGACCGATGCCGTTTTCACATACGATTCATAGGCTTTGGCACATACGATTTCACCGTAGCTATCAGGACGGGAGAGGACACTGTCCGCATCGATCTCTCCTCGTTCAAGACGGTTTAGGTTGTTTTGAATCGCGATAGAGGTATTGGATCCCAAATGGAATTTTTTAATATCTACTTTTTTATTCTCTTTGACGTCACGCATAAGCTCAAGTACGTCATCGATCTTTTCATTTCCGATAGAACGAAGCGTATCAAACGGCAACAGAAGAGAGTGATCGATCAATTTCCCCATCAGTTTGTACGATTCGCTTTTATAGACATAATTGCGCTCGCTTACACCCAATAATGAATCACGAAGCGCATCGATCATTTTTTCGTGGTCTTTGTTCAAACGGCGAAGTTTGAAGTTTCCGACCAACGCATAAACACCCATGTGAAGTAAACTGGCAAGGTACATGACCACAAGTGGAACAACAACCCAAAATGCAACCGGCAGGTTTGGAAAATGGATTCCCACTAAATCAAAAGAGATTGATTCGTTATCGATCGAATAAACCGCAGCAGCGACTAAAATCATTAAAATTAGCGATGCGATGGTATACCGTTTTAGTTGCATTACCTGATCCTTTTAGTGTTTGTTTTTTTCAACGATCGGACGACATACAATACAGTATTTTGCATGGGGTTTGACTTTGAGGCGTTGAAACCCGATGTCATCTTCACACATTTCGCAAATACCGTATTGTTTCAGCTTGATTTTGCCAAGCGCCACTTCGATCTCTTCGAGTTCATGCATTTGCTGTGAACCGATCGCATTTTCAACCATATTGTCATTACTGGCAGAGGCATAATCGCCTTCGTCGTTGAGTTCCATATCACGCAACTGATCCATTTCACTCTCAACGCCGGTAAGATTTTTGATAATCTGAGCTTTACGCGTCAGCAATATCTCCTCGAAGTACTGCAACTCATGGTCTCTCATCAATGCTCCTCATTTGTGGTACGGGTGGTTGGCTAACAATGAATAGGCACGGTATATCTGTTCTAGCAATACCGCCTTTGCGATTTTATGGCTCATCGTCATATCCGACAAGCTGATTACCGCATCACACTGGTCTACAAAGCTTTTTTCAAAGCCGTAGGCCCCACCTATAAAAAATTGCAACGAAATTTTATCACTTATAAGCTTACTAAATGCAAAACTATCCATTTTTTTTCCCTCAGGATGGAGCGCAATCGAGTAGTTTTTTCCCAACATCGGAGATAATAATTTTGAATACGCTATTTGCGATGCTTCAGGACTAATAGTGTGCGCTTTTACTACCTCTTTTGGGAACAATTCAACGTCATCCACTTTGGCAAAACGGGAGATCATCTTCATCTGTTCTTGGTAGAGCGGATCGTAGAGTGAGCGCTCTTTTTTCGCAATGGTGATAATAGAGATATTCATAATTCTGCCTCGGACGAGGCAAGCTTTAGTGCCATAGCGGCAAGCGTAGCCGAATGGGTTTTACTCATTTGGCGTTCTCATTAGAGATAAGTCCTGAAGCTATAACGTTATAAGTAACATGACTGAAGGTATCATCGAGTTTGACTCCGCCGATCGCCGCCACAGGGTGCTTAGAATGAGAGGCAATGGTATCAAGATGTTCACCCAGTACTTTGGCATCCGATTTTGTCGAAGTAGCACGATACGCTCCCAGCCCGATGTAATTCAAATCCAATGTGTTCGCAATCTCAATCTCTTGCACATTGTGGGTGGAAAGACCGATGATTTTGTCCTCTCCGATCGCCATTTTCAACACTTTGATCGCACGAGAGGGGTCCGAATCAATTGCATAGAGATCTTCTTGCCCGATATGGACACCATCACAAAACGGCGCCAACTCATAGTGATCGTTAATGATTAAAAACCCTTCCCACATTTTGCGAAGAGCGATCAAATCGGTTTTTATCGTGGCGACATCGGCATGTTTGTTTCGGTATTGTAAAACTTCAGCCCCGAGCGACGCAGCACGAGAAGCGAATGCGAGGAGTTCCACTCCGCTTTTGCGAAGAGTATCTATATCACAAAGAGCGTAAAGTTTCATAACTAGGCGAGAAGAAGTTTAAGCATATCACTCAATGTCTCTTTGAGCTCACTACGCTCTACGATCATATCGATGGAGCCTTTTTCGAGCAAAAATTCAGCTCGTTGGAACCCTTCGGGCAAATCGCTTCCGATGGTTTGTTTGATAACCCGTTGACCGGCAAATCCGACCAATGCGCCCGGTTCTGCGATGATAATATCACCCAGCGTCGCGAAAGAGGCACTGACCCCTCCCATCGTCGGATCGGTTAGTAGGGAGATGTAAGGAAGCTTCGCATCGGCCAATTTCGCCAATGCCGCAGAGGTTTTTGACATCTGCATAAGAGAGAAAGTACTCTCCTGCATACGGGCTCCGCCGCTCGCGCTGACGATGATGAGTCCTTGACGTTTCTCTAACGCACGGTTAACCGCACGGACGATTTTTTCACCCTCAACCGAACCGAGTGATCCCCCCATAAAGTTGAAATCAAACACAACCAGTTGTGCCGGAACGTCATTAATCGTACACTCACCGCTTACCACGGATGAATAGGTACCGTTTTTGGCATACCCCTCTTCAACACGCGCCGCATAGCTTTTTTTATCGACGAAGTTGATCGGATCAACCGGACGGAGATTAGCGTCAAACTCGACAAAGCTTCCCTCATCGGCAATAAGGGCAAGACGCTCTTTGACACCGATACGGAGATGGAACCCGCATTTAGGGCAGACATGGTTTTGTTTTTCAATCTCTTTGTAGTACATCAACGACTGACAAGAGGGGCATTTTACCCAGTGAGAGGGAGCCTCGCTTTTCGTAGGCTGTTTTTTCTTTTCGGAGTCCCCGAACAGGTTAAATAGACTCAAAAATACTCCTTTTCTACAATCAAACGTATCTGCTCAAAAAGCTCTTTATCCGCACTGATGAGGATATATCTATCATCGCTAAATACATAAAGATGCCGACTCAAATAGAGTCCGGCTTGGATATCGTATGGTCGCATTGTACCCAAAAATAGCACATATTTCACATAAGGGGCATACGCCAACGATAATGCGAGGGCTCCGGGGGATCTGAATTTCAGCTTTTCAACCATCAGTTTACGGACTAATTCAAGGTGCTCGGGAGCCTTTTCAAAAAGACCGATTTTGGCGGATAAATTAGTACTAATTTCCATTTTTACTTCGGGTTTGTGAAGTAAAACAGAATAATATTCTTCTTCCGTTCGGACAAAAACCTCACCGTTTGCAAGATTGCAAACAACGGCTTCGGTTGTCTCATTATCCGTTACACGGGCGATAGAGATACCGTAATAGGGGAATCTGGAGACGAAATTATCGCTCCCGTCTATGGGGTCAAGGTAGATATTCGTAGAGGATTCGCTAGTCATCCAACCGCTCTCTTCGGAAAAAATCGATCCGAAAGGGGAGAGATGTTTAAAGCAGATCGCTTCGGCTTTGAGATCGACACCGTTGCTGATGTCACCGCCGAAACCCTGTTCATGCAGGACAAATAAACTATCACCCCCCTCTTTGATCAGGGAAGCGATCTCTTGACACGCATGAAGAGAGGCTTGGATAAAAAGGTTCATTATCCCAACAATGATTTTACGATAGAGCGAGCCGCTTCACGACCGTCATACGCCGCAGTAACAACAAGATCGGCACCGCGGTAGCAGTCTCCTCCGGCATAGATTCCCGGAGTCGTTGTCTCATGTTTCTCATTGATGATAATACCGCCCCAGTTGTTGACGGAGATCCCGTTTTCAGCAAGAAAAGGCGGGACAATTGGGTCAAACCCGAGTGCCATGATGATGACATCGGCGTTGACGTTGAAATCGCCCCCTTTAACCTCTTCCATTTTCTGACGACCCGATTCGTCTTTGGCACCGAGGATCGTTTTAGCCATGTGGATACCGACCGCTTTGCCCCCCTCGCCCAGAATAACCTCTTTCGGAGAAGCGTTGAAAGTAAAATCTACCCCCTCTTCGATCGCATTTTTGTACTCTTTGACGGATCCCGGCATGTTGTGGGCATCACGGCGGTAAAGACACGTAACGTTTTTAGCCCCTTCGCGTTTTGCGGTACGGACACAGTCCATCGCGGTATCACCGCCACCGATTACGACAACCTCAAGGTCTTTGAAATCAAACTTTTTATCGTAAGACGAACCGAAGTTTTTGCGTTGAATCGCCGTTAGGTAGTCGATTGCCGGATAGACGTTTGAAGCGTTCTCACCCGAAATTTTTGCCGATTTGCTTTTAGTCGCACCGATACCGATAAAGAGGGCATCATGTTTGTCGGCAATCGTGTCGAACTCAATATCTTTCCCCACTTCACAGTTTGTGACAAGCTCTAATCCCGCTTCGATGAGCAAATTCACACGGCGCTCGACGATTTTTTTATCGAGTTTAAAATTCGGAATACCGTAGGTGAGCAATCCCCCCGCACGATCTGTACGTTCATACATCGTTACCGCGATACCTGAACGGAGCAGATAGGTCGCGGCAGAGAGGCCAGCAGGACCTGAACCGATGATGGCTACTCTTTTGTCCGTTGTTATCCCCGGAAAGTACGGTTTGAGTCCTTGCTTGAACCCCTCTTCGTTGATAAAGGTCTCGATAGCGCCGATCGTGATCGCTCCGTGACCGTCGTTTAGCGTACAATCCCCTTCACATAGACGATCTTGAGGACATACGCGCCCCATCACTTCAGGAAACGGTGATGGCTCGTTCGATAGATTGAAGGCAAATTTCAGATCTTTTTCCGCAACCGCTTTGAGCCATTGTGGGATATAGTTGTGAAGCGGACATTTGTTCAAACAAAACGGATCACCGCATTGGATACAGCGGTCACCTTGAGGTGTTGCATCGCTCGCGCTCATCGGCTCATAAATCTCGCTAAAATCTTTTAGACGTTGTAACACAAGTCGTTTTGTAGGTTCGAGACGCTCAATCGTTAAAAATTCTCTCATATTTATTAGTCCCCTTTATCCGGATTGAGTGGCAATTTGGTTAGGTTTTTCGGGCGAACAAGCCAGAAATTTCGGATTTCAACACGGAAATTTTTGAGTAAATTCTGAGCCATTTCACTCTCGGTTTCAGTGACATACTCTTTCAATAGACGTTTGAGATAGTGGCGTGCTTCATCGCCGTCATCCGTATCGATACGCAACGCATCGATCAACTCACGGTTGACGTTTTCGACAAAACTGTGGTCTTGGTCATACACAAACGCAAAACCGCCCGTCATCCCCGCACCGAAGTTAATACCGGTTTTACCGAGGATAACCGCAACACCGCCGGTCATATATTCACACGCGTTGTCCCCTGTCCCCTCGACGATAGCGAGAGCGCCCGAGTTACGTACCGCGAAACGCTCACCCACCGATCCGGCAATAAAGAGTTTACCCCCCGTTGCACCGTAAAGACAGGTATTACCGCCGGCGGCAAATGCTTCACCCTGATTTTGGGAGCGGATAACGATTTTACCGCCGTGCATCCCTTTACCGATGTAGTCATTCGCTACCCCATCAAGACGGATCGATACACCGTTGATCAAAAATGCGCCCAGTGCCTGACCCGCAATCCCTTTGAGATCGATGCGGATCGTGTCGGATTTAAGACCGCTATCACCGTAGTAATGGGCGATTTCACCGCTGATACGGGCACCGAAACTACGGTTAAGGTTACAGATGTCTCGAACGATTCGAATCGGACGCTCAGGATTTTTGATCGCATCCATCGCTTCGGTAAGAACCTCTTTTTCAAACTCATTTGAATCAAACGGTTCATTGGAAGCGGCTTGTACGGTATTGACCCCCTCTTCGCGGTGTAATACGGAACTGAAGTCGAATTTTTTCGCAAATTCGTTATCGACTACTTGGAGTAAATCGCTACGTCCTACTAACTCTTCCATCGTTTTATATCCGAGTTGTGCCATGATTTTACGGACGTCTTCAGCCAAATAAGTGAAATAGTTAATAAGCTGTTCAACCGTACCGTTGAAATACTCGCCGCGCAATTTCTCGTTTTGGGTTGCGATACCGACAGAACATTTGTTGACATGACAGATACGGAGCATTTTACATCCGATGATTGTCAATGCGCCTGTTCCGAATGCATAGCTCTCAGCACCCAATAATGCCGCTTTTACGATGTCTTGACCCGTTTTGAGTCCACCGTCGGTTTGGACATGAACCAATCCGCGAAGATTGTTTACTTTCAATGCATTATGCGCTTCAGAGAGTCCGAGTTCCCACGGATTCCCCGCAAATTTGATCGACGTGAGCGGTGCCGCACCCGTACCGCCATCCCCGCCGGAGATGATGATTTTATCGGCATACGCTTTGGCAACACCCGCCGCGATCGTACCGACACCCGCAGACGAAACGAGTTTAACAGCGACTTTTGCATTAGGATTGACCTGTTTCATATCGAAAATGAGTTGTGCCAAATCCTCGATCGAGTAAATGTCATGGTGCGGAGGAGGAGAGATCAATGTCACACCCGGCATCGTATAGCGTAAGCGTGCGATGAGACCACTGACTTTGTGACCCGGAAGCTGTCCACCCTCACCCGGTTTTGCCCCTTGGGCTACTTTGATCTGAATCTCTTCGGCAGAACGGAGATACGCCGGAGTAACCCCGAAGCGTCCCGATGCAACCTGTTTGATTTTAGAGTTTTTGAGGGTTCCGAAACGTGCAGCGTCTTCTCCCCCCTCACCCGAGTTGCTTTGCGCACCGATAGTGTTCATCGCAACGGCAATACATTCATGCGCTTCCGGTGAGATCGATCCGAGCGACATTGCCGCCGAAGCGAACCGTTTGAAAATGGCCTCTTTCGGTTCAACTTCGCTAATATCGATACTTGGTCGATCTGATTTGAACTCAAAGAAATCGCGGATGAATTTTTGTCCGCGTCCGTTGACTAACGCACTTAGTTTATCAAAATCTTCACGTTTCCCTGTTTTAGAGACACGGTGGATCGCATGGATCACATCCGGATTAAAATCGTGGTGCTCTTGTCCGTTGTAGAATTTGTAGTATCCACCGATTTTAAGAGGGAAAATTTTATTGAATCCGCCCACCGCAAACGCCTCTTTGTGGTTGCGATCCAAACGCGCATCAATATCGTCATACGAAAGTCCCGGGATCATAGCATGGGACTCTCCGAAACACTCATGAACGATCTCTTTACTCAAACCGATTACATCGAACAATCCTGAGTTGCGATACGATGCGATCGTCGCAATCCCCATTTTCGACATGATTTTGAGAAGTCCCGCGTTGAGAGCATGATGAACCGATTTAAACGCTTCAGAGCAATTGACATCTGTAACGCTGTTCTCTGCACGCGCCGCTACGGTAGCGAAAAGGAGAGTCGGATACACCGCACTCGCACCGTAGGCGATCAACGTTGCCGCACCGTGAGAATCGATCACTTCCGAAGTACACGCAATGATCGACGCGAGATGGCGGATTTTTGCATCCAGCAAGGCTCGACTGATACGTCCTACCGCCATGACCATCGGGATCGCTTTGTGGTCTTTGTCAAATCCGCTGTCATCAAGGATAATGATACGAACCCCCTCATCACGAACCGCTTTGATCACTTGATCCACCAACGCTTCAAGTGCAGGTTTCAACGCACCGCTGTAGGCGGTTGAGAACTCTTGGTTAGTGTAAAACGATTGATAGCGCGGTGATTTTTTGTCACCGAACGATTTAAGCACTTCAAGTTTTTCACGGACGATAATCGGTGAAATCGCTTTGAGGCGGTTGGCGTGCGATGGAATCTCATCGAGGATGTTGTGAGTCTCACCGAATCCGGTATTCAAACTCATCACCACTTTTTCGCGGATAGGGTCGATCGGAGGATTGGTAACTTGGGCAAAACGTTGTTTGAAATAATCGGAGAAGTGGCGTTGAACGCTACTAAATGCCGCCAACGGAGTGTCATCCCCCATCGATCCAACCGCTTCTTTACCGTCGCGCATCATCGGTTCAATCACTTGTTCAACCACCTCTTGGGTGATGTTGAAATAGCGTTGACGCTCGATCAACGTGGACGCATCGTACTCACAACGGGTCGTGTATTGTTCATCCACGTGTTCTTGGAGATAGATCATGTGATCATTCAACCATTTCATGTACGGGTTTGAGAGTTTGAGATATTGGTTAATATCTTCGTCTTTCAATACTTTTCCGAATTTCAAATCCAACCCGATCATTTGACCCGATTGAAGACGTCCGCGCTCTTTGATCTGATCTTCACTGATGTCGATAACCCCGTATTCGCTCGCAATTAAGAGAGTATCATCATGGGTAATGATATATTTGGACGGGCGAAGACCGTTACGATCGAGTACACACCCGATATAGCGACCATCGGTGAGAGAGAATGCCGCAGGACCGTCCCATGCTTCGAAAACGGTAGAGTGATATTCATAAAACGCACGGAGTTTCGGATCCATGTGAGGAGCATTTTGCCACGGTGCCGGGATTACCGCACGCGCCGCTTTGAAAAAATCCATTCCGTTGATGATCAAAAACTCGAAAAAGTTGTCGGCACTCGCACTGTCCGAACCGCCCGGTTGGAGGATCGGTAAAAGGCGTGCGATCTCTTCGTCGGTAAATACTTCACTTTTGATCGACTCGGATTTGACGGCAACGTTGAAACGGTTTGCTTCGACCGAGTTGATCTCACCGTTGTGTGCAACCGCACGGAACGGCTGAGCCAAACGCCATTTCGGAAGGGTATTGGTTGAGAAGCGTTGGTGGAAAAGGGCAAACGATATTTTGAAATTTTCATCTTGCAAATCGGTATAAAACTCTTTGATATGCGTCGGCATAATCAAACCTTTATACGAAATGACACGAGCCGACATCGATGCGATGTAAAAGTCGCTATCCGCAACAAACGCGTGTTCGATCTCTTTACGGCTTAGATACAACAATGCGTCAAAACGCTGTGTCGCCATCAATGAATTCGGGGTGATAAAAATATGGTAGATTTCCGGCAACGACGCGAGGGCTTGTTCTCCGAGGGCGTTCGTATCGACGGGTACAAGGCGTTTTAAAACGACTTTTAAATCGTTGTCGTTACAGATTTTTTCGAAAAGACCCAGTTGAGTCGCATCACGGGTAAACACGACCGCAACGGCGTACATTTCAGGAAGTTCAACCCCTGCGTCTTGTGCGACGGTGCGCATAAACTCATGCGGAAGGGATAACAGCAATCCGCTTCCATCCCCTGTTTTACCATCAGCCGCAACGGCTCCACGGTGCATCATACGCTCTAAAGCGGTAATGGCGTTTTCTAAGTTTCCATGCGAAGGACAGTTTTTGATATTTGCAATCAAACCAAATCCGCAGTTGTCTTTAAATGATCGTAATAGGTCTTGGTATTCCACTCTAATCGTCACCTTTCACCAGAAAATATCGGCAAATTGTTATTTTTTAATCTCTTTTTAAACATAAGTAGTTTAAAGGGAAATGAAATTTGCTTATTTTACTAATTGTTAGGTTAAAAAAGGTTAAAATGACGGCAAATAATGAAGATATTAAAAAACAATGTGTAGAGTAGAACCATAAATGCAGGGCTTCATCATCAAACTTACCCGTGTACGCGAAGAAGATATGATTGTCACTATCATAGCGGAGGAAAGCTTACAGACCCTTTATCGTTTCTACGGTGCGCGGCACAGTCCTATCAATATGGGGTTCAAAATCGATTACGAGCCCGAACACTCCCTCAAATCTTCGATCCCCCGAATGAAAGACGTTATCCACCTCGGATTCGGTTGGATGGCTCAGTATGAGCGGCTTCGTCTGTGGCAGCAGTTTATCACCCTCTTTCACCCCCATCTCAAAGATTCCGAATCCATCGGGAATTTTTACTTTGCCCTGCTCAATGATGCGTCCTCACGCTGGAAGGATCAAAACCCCAAACGGGTAGCCATCGAATCGTATGTCAAAATGCTCGATTACGAGGGGAGACTCCATCGGGAACTCAACTGCTTTTTTTGTGACCTCCCCATCGAAGAGGATATTTCACTGATTCGGGCTTTTTTACCCGCGCATACCGACTGTTCCCATACCCTCTCAATCAACCAAAAAGGGCTGGAATGGCTCTATACCAACGCTTCGAGCCTCTTTTTGGATGATCGGGAGGTGGAACGGTTATGGTACATCCTCAATGAGGGGCTTTAGCTAACCTTGTAAAACTTCACACCCTGTTCATAATGTTCCACCAACGAGGGGGGAGTCTTGACAAAGTCGGCATGTCCGAAAAAGAATAAGGAATCCCTGTCACGCGCCAATCTGCCCAGCCTCTCAACCGCCCGTATCACGGTAGCTTCATCAAAATAGATCAGCATATTACGTGAAAAAACCGTATCGAATTTGCCCAATCCGAACAGCGCATCGTCAAAAATATTGAGGGTATGAAAAGAGACCAGCCGTTTGACTTCATCACGGATTTGAAACGTATCATCCACTTTAGTAAAGTATTTTTCTTGGAGCGGTGGGGGAGTTTTGTGCAGTGATCGGATACTGTAGTGCCCCTCTTTGGCTAAGGTAATTACATCACTGTTGATGTCCACGGAGACAATCTCTATTTTGAGGGGTGAAATACCCGCATCCAATAAAGCGATTGCAATCGAATAAGGCTCTTCACCCGTCGATCCCGGAGCGCATAAAATACGGATATTCTCATTCTTTTCGACCGCTTTGGCACACAAAAAATAGATTTGACGCGATTCTCTGAAAAAATAGGTTTCGTTTACGGTTAGCAGATTGATCAATGCTTCTAAAATATCAGGCTCATGATCAAAACATCTAGAGAGTTCATCAAACGAGGTAATGTGGTGATTTCGGCAAAAATTGATCAGTTTAGAGGTGGTAATGGACTCTTTTTGGTTGAAATGGATACCGGTGATCGCAGTAAATTTACGAAGTACCGTACTGGGATCAACAAAATTTTCAACCTTTTTTGCAATAGGTTCCTCTGTTTTTGTACTTTTTTTTGAGCTAAACCATCCGAACATGCGCGTCCCCGTACCCTTTAATACGTTCGATAATCTCCTCGATAGAGCCGACATTTCCGTTACATACCAACTCTTTGGCGCGTCGCGGCATTCCATACACGATTGCGCTCTCCTCACTCTCGAAAAGGCAATCTCCCCCCGATTCATACAGTTCCAAAGAACCCTCCGCCCCGTCATCTCCGATCCCCGTGAGAATCACCCCTAAACGCTTTAGCGAGCGAGGAAGCAACGACGCGGAAGAGAAGAGTCTGTCGATTTGAGGATTATAGTGATACTCCCCCTCCCCCATCGGTTCCAGCCAAATCTCTCCGTTTTTTTGGAAAAGATGAGACGTTACCGAACAGACATAGATGGTTCCCCTCTCGATTTTGATCGGGTGTTCAACCGAGGATATAGGGAGCGGAACAATCGTCTGAAGCTGTGTCACAAAACTGGGGATGAATGAGGCGCACATGTGTTGTGCGATCACAATAGTCCCCTCAAAATGTTGGTCTAATGCGGAGAGGATCGAGTAAATTCGACCGGGTCCGCCCGTCGATGCACCGATAAGGATAAGAGATGAAATATTCATGTCATATTCTACCCAATAAATTGACTCATCACTAGGTTATTATAGGTACGTTTTTTGCTTGTTATAGTCAAATTTCAAAATCAATGGATCTATGATGCGTATTAATAAAGCGAGTGAGGCGGTACTGGCCAAATATGCCGCACCGGTAAAAAAACAGCAACTTCGGGTTGAGCCTTTGTACAAGACTCAAAGCGGAAGTAAAAAAGGGACAACGCTTCAAGAGTTTTACGAAGAGGTCTATTCCAAAAACCCCTATCAGATCGAACAGGTCTACAACGGAAAAAATGCGCAAGAGATCGAGTTGATGATGATGCAAAACCGTAAATTGATTGACACCAAGCGTGCGGGTTAACGCTACCTTTTAAATTTCGTAATAGTGGGGCTGATACGCCTGATCGAGTTCGGAGAGTTTCATTCCGAACAACCCTCTCATCTTTGTCTCAATATCACCCCAAAAATACTCCAGAATCAAACTCGATCCCATGTTCCCCTCGATTTTGTAAAACGGCCCCTCTAACGCTTCGATAATCTCAATCACTTCGATCTCATGACTCGCACGAGAGAGTTTATACCCTCCGGATGCCCCTCGAATACTGCTGATCAAATTATTGCGTCTTAGAATAGAGAGCAGCTGTTCGAGATAACCGTGCGAAATCTGAGTCATGGCCGCAATTTCACGCACTTGCATCGCTCTTCCGTGCGGGGCATGGGAGAGGACATGCATAGCGGCAAGTCCGTAGATCGCTTTGGATGACAAGGCTGCCATTACTCAAACCCTTTGGGATAGATTTTTTTCGCAATATAGTAGATTTTACATCCGACACAATAGCCGAACAACAACTCCAAAGCCGCACAAAAGAGAAAAATACCCGCGATAAAAGCAACCGCCAAATCGGCACCGATCCACGTACCGATCAACAAAGCGATGGTAAATCCCGTCCCGAAAAATGCGGCAAGACGTTTTGCTCCGGCATCTTCCATCTTGATCGGGAGCGACAATTGTTTTTGAATGAATAATGAACAGATATTGATCGGACTATAGGGTTTCAATCCATACAAACGGAGTATGAAATCCACAATCAGTACCATTAATACAATGGTACTTTGTGTCCATAAAAAGGTCACAATCCCTATGATTACAAATAATGTATTGATTCGGGTAACGGTTGCATCCACTTGTCGAAAGATTAAAGGACATTGCTGAGCCATGAAATTCTCCTTATTTTTTCACCATTGTATTCGAGGAGCACTCTATTGTCAAGTATTCATACTATATTACTAAGGTATAAATTTTAGGGATAAAAAAAAAGCGGAACGAATCCCGCTTTCCCTTATTGACGTGCTTGAATCAGCTCACGCACTTTTTTCTCAACACTACTCAATGAATCAAACGGTTTGAGGAGATAGTGATCCGCCCCGACTTTATGACTCTGCAATACTTTGTCCAAAGTAGAATAGGCGGTCATCATAACCACTACACACTCAGGGTCTTTTGCTTTGATCTCTTCGAGCACACTCAAACCGTCACGCTGCGGCATCATAATATCAAGAAGTACCCCATCGTACTCCCCTTTTTTAAAATGGCTGAGAGCCGTAACCGGATTATCCATATAGGTAATTTTAAAATCCCCGGAACGCTTTAGCGCTTTTTCAAGCATCGTTCCGATCGATTGTTCATCGTCAATAATTAATAAGCGTATCATTTTAATCCTCCAAACAGTTTATCAATCGCACTTCCCATCAAATCTTCCGTTTTCTCGGCAACTAAAACATCCAGTGCATCAAAAACACCGTGGCTTGCCTCTTCAATCGTTTTAATCCGCGCTTCGATTTGGGTACGTGAACACAATTTATGCCCGTCGCCGCATTCTGCGATCAACGCATTGGCTTCTGAGTGAACCGTAGCATGCGGTTTTTCTAACATAGCGTATGATTTAAGATGACCGAATTGTTCTTTTCCGACCCCCGTATCATACCATTTGCCCAATCGGCAATTATGGTGATCGACCGCTTTAAAGTTATTCTCTTGACCGAACAAGAAGGCATAAACATTATTTTTGAAAATAACGTGGTCGATTTTCGCCAAATTGCTGAAAATATAGTTGCTAATATCCATAATCTCATAGACACTGCGCGATGAGTTGCGCTGGAATGTTCCCATACGGGTGCTGAGTTCGGACACTTCCCCTTTGGTACTCGAAACGATCCCTGAGAGCTCTTCGGTCGCACTCTCGATCTCATTGGTATCTTGCTGCATCGATTGGATAACGATCTCAATCTCTTTGGTCGCTTTTTGGGTACGTTCCGCCAGTTTTCGCACCTCATCGGCAACGACGGCAAACCCGCGTCCGTGTTCACCCGCACGCGCCGCTTCAATCGCGGCATTCAATGCAAGCAAATTGGTTTGATCGGCAATATCTTTGATCAGTGCGATAACGTTGGATACTTCATGGGATCGGGTCACAAGGCTTGCAGTTGTTGAAAGCGTCCCCTCCATCAGTTCGGCAAGTTTATTCATGTATTCATCGACATGATTGGAAATTTTTAGTCCTTGAACCGATCCATCAGCCGTTTCACGCGATTGATCAATCATCTCTTTGAGTTTCTCGAGGATGTCCATAAACACTTTTTGAGTCGAATTCAACGCTTCTTTAATGCTATGCTGGTGCATTTCAAGCAATCCGCCGCTCTCACTGCCGACAATCGACGATTTGATCAGAATAAAACCTCTCATCCCGTTGCTTAGATTTTTGGCGATAACCGATGCTTCACACTCCCCGACAACAATTTCGGATGAGCCTTTGGATAACTCACGAATCACGGCATCTTTGTTGCTAATCGATTCACCTCGAGTATTAAAGAAAACAGCTTCCCCCCGTGCATCTAAAACAACAACCGCTTCTTTATCGCTAATGGCTGCTATCTCTTTGTAGAGTTCCAATTCGGCTTTTAATGAATTGCACTCCTCCTGCAAAAGGCGTTTCTCTTCTTTTAGCTTATCCGTTTCTCCATCAAACCACATCGTGTTTCTCCTCATATGTTTTTAGGGTAATTTCAAAAACAGCACCCTGATTTGCATTGGTCACTTTGACATTTCCGCCATGTTTATCAATAATCGCTTTGGCGACATTCAAGCCTATTCCCATACTCTTCTTTTTATCTCCGCTAATCGCAAAATCAAAAATTCCCTCCAAGATCGGTTCAGGTATCCCCCCCGCATTATCGGAAATTGTTACCGTGATCCACTCCTCGTTACACGTCAAGCGGACATCAATATGACGATTTTCATACGGTATTGTACCCTTTTCATACTCATCTAACGCATTATTTAGGATTATTATCCACACTTGTTCCAGACGAGTTGATATTCCCATCGTCATACAACCGCTTTTATCATATTTACTGTTACGGTCAAAAAGCTCTCCGTTAATCCGGATCGGAACAATATGTTTTGAGCGGTTCATAACAATCCGAAGGGCATAGATCAGTGTCATATTGACACTGCACAGCGTCATCTCCTCTTTTCCCGTACCGGCAAACTCATACATTGAACTCACTATAGACTCAATCCGCGCTATCCCCTCTTGGATCGGTTCAAAGAGCGAAAGAGTTTCGGGAATTTTATCTTCACACTCCATTTGAAGTAGTTCTAAATTTCCTTTGATATAGGTGATCGGAGTATTGATTTCATGGGTAATAGCCGCGGCTAAACGTCCTACACTCATCAGCTTCGCATCGTTTATTTTGGATTCTTTAAGTCTCTCTAATGGGGTTACATCGATAAAATAGAGGATATGATATTCCTCATCTCGAATCATCGGATTAGGCATAGAACTGATATGAACGGTATAGTATTGAGTATTTTGATTCAAATCGATGGTAACGATCCGCCCTTGTATCTCGCCGCTGTGAACCTGATGAAAAATAGACTCAATGACCTCTTTTCTCGTGCATCCACCCAAAACAATCTGTTCCAGCCCATAGGTTGTTTCCGCCATCCAAGAATAGACGGAGCAGGACGAGAAAAAATCTTGATTATTCGTAAAGCCGTTTGATTCCAAATATTTTTGATTGACCAATATGGCTTCATACCGGTGGTCAAACAATACGGTCAAAGAGGGTTCAGCATCGATAAGCTGTTCCATACTTGCCAAAATAGCCCGATTAACCTCACTCACGTCCTGAGCAATACAGACAATCTCTTCAATCTCTCCGCGTTGATCACGGACGGCATAGATCGTACTGTCTACCGTTATCAACTCACCCTTGATACTGACCAACTCGATAACACCCCGATAAATATCCCCTGAGCGCAACCGATCTCGTACCAATGAACGTAAAAAGACCCAGAATCGGCGTTCCACAAACCGCATCCAGTGGCTTCCGATCATAGCTTCACTTTGATACCCCAATAATCGACAAAGCAGATCATTCACCTCGATGATCAAACCGTTCTCTTCCATACGGATCAAAAGCGATGTCTTTGAGATAGCGCCGAACATCAGGTTGATCTGCTTGTACGCTTTTTGTGCGTGTTTCGCTTCCAAAGATTGGTGCATTAGACGCTCTGCCACTTTTTGTACCGCACTGGGGAGTAACGGCTTAAGAAGGTATTTATCAACCCCGACATCAATCGCCTGCAAAAAGAGATCACTCCCGTGCGCGCTTGAAATGACAACCGTTTTAATCGCAGGGTTTTCGCTTTTACTGCGACTAATCGTATCAAAAATATCACCGCTCATCTGTATCGGATGTAAAACCAGCAGATCAATATCTTCAAAAAACTCAGGTAAGTTGCTTTGAATGCTTACGTCTGCACTCAACCCCTCTAACACTTCGCCGAACGGGTCAGGATAATGGTTCTTATCATCACTGATCCAGTCGGTAACATATACAATCCGTAATATCTCTGTCATAGCCCGTCATTATATTTTTTATAATAATACACAAAAAAAATTTCATCTACCTATAATCTTCTTAAGATACAATCCTGTTTACTATTAACTGTGTGAGGATTACACGTATATGAAAAAATTATTTTTACTGCTGTTTGTCTGTGCCGCTTTAAATGCGGATGATGTCTATGAAGGGGATCTGAGTGCTACCGAAGCGCATGAGATGCAAAAAAAAGGTGAAGCGATTATCGTCGATGTCCGCACTACCCTCGAATACATCTACACAGGTCATGGAGAGGGGTTTATCAATATCCCCGCCTACGAGTGGACCTATATCCCAAAATCGATCGAAGAGCGGGTAAAAAGTTCCGAGTTTGAACTCAAAACCGATAAACCAAAAGAGCATAAAGATATTCAAAAACTTTATGATGCTAAAGAGGTATTCAACAAAAACTTCATTACGGATGTTATGAGTGCGATGAAAATGCGTCATGTTGACTCCGTTATCCTTGTCTGCCGAAGCGGTCCGCGTTCGAAAGCGGCCGCCAATCTCCTCGCCAAAGAGGGGATCAAAGCATACAACCTCGATAACGGATTTATGTTCGGATGGAAAGAGGCAAAATTGCCGTATGACGGGTATTGATTAATACGATACCCGTTATCTTCGGATAACGTCGCTCTCTTTTACCCACAACTCTTCATCTGCCCTCTGCCAAACACGATTCACAAAATATCCGGTGATTTTAATCCATCCGTTGCTAGCTGTTCCCGACGTAAAGGATCGACGTGCTTCCCATGTATCGACAACACGTCCGCTCGGTGCATTGTAGATCGGTGCATTGGTTGCCATACGATACGCAGATGGTGCTGATTTTTTCGGTGTCTCGGATACAGCCGCCACAGGGGTTTTTGGTGTTTGTAAAACTTTTTGAACTTTTGGGGGAACAGCCACTGCCGTTAGTTTTGTTGCTTTCGGCGGAGTCGGCTTTTGGGGCTGTGCTTTGAGCTTGGCAAGCTGTGCTTCATTTTGAGCTAATTTATTCTGAAGCGCTTTTAGTTTTTCACTCGATTCAACCGGTTTTGCTACCACTTTTTCTACGACAACAGGGCGATCTTTATACACCACTTTCTCAACAATTTTTTCTTGAACCACCGGACGCTCTTTGTAGACCACTTTTTCGACGATTTTCTCTTTGACAACCGTTTTAGCACCGGGAGCATTTTTCAGATTAGCTATCGTCGCTTGTGCCGCAGAGAGTTCTCGCTGAAGTGCCGTAATTTTCTCCGTCGGTTCGACCACTTTGGTCACGATCTTTTCTTGTACTAGCGGAGTTTTAGGGGCTTTTTGCATCTGTGCAATCGTCGCATTTGCTTTGTTTAGCTGATTTTGAAGTGCCGCAACCTCTTTATCGGTTTTACCCATCGATTTTTCGAGTTTTTCCGCATCTATCTTCGCTTTGACTAAAGCGCTTTTTAGACTCTCTCGCTCAATTTTGCCCACTTTGATCGCATTGGCCTCTTTTGAGAGGCGTTCATTTAATGCGATTGCATCACGGAGTTGTTGATCTTTCAATGTGAGCGATTTTTCCAAACTTTGAATCACTCCCCGTTTTTGGGAGAGTTCGCGTTCGCTCAATGTTGTCTGTTTTTTGAGGAGTTGCAGCTCGTTATTGTTTTGTTGGATCTGGTTTTCGAGTGCGGCGATCCTCATTTGATACCCTTTGATCTTTACAGCGGTATCGGAAGGGGTGAGGGTGTTTTGCGATTGACGGCACTCTTCGTATTTTTGTCGAAGATTAGCCACCTCATTGACAATACTCTGTGGATTTGGGTTCGCACCGTACAAATAGACCCCACACAGTGCACTCATAACAATAGCTTTCTTCACGCACATCCTTTTTTGGTTAGCTTCACACCCATCTCCAAATGGTGGGTATAAGGGAACTGATCAAATGCCGCCATCGCATCAATCGTATGGGTTTCGCTCAAAATCTCCAAATCCCGAAGCAGCGTTTCAGGGTTGCATGAGATGTAGAGCAAGTGATCAAATCGTGCCGCAAACGCACACGGTTCTTCCCCCAGACCCGCACGCGGCGGATCGACAAAAAGGGTTTTGAGGCGATAATCACTTACTTTTAGCCCCTCTAGGCGGCGGAACTCCCGCACGCCATCAAGTGCTTGGGTAAACTCCTCGGCGGACAAACGGACAAACTCGATATTCTCGACACCATTAAGTGCCATATTTTGTTTAGCCGCATGGATGGAGGCTTTGGAAATCTCTGTCGCCAATACGGCGTCAAATTTAGAGGCAAACGGTATCGTAAAGTTCCCCGCACCGCAATAGAGTTCGAGCAAATCACCGCCGATGTTATCCAGCTGAGCAAGCGACCATTCAATCATCTGCTCGTTGACTCTCGGGTTGGGTTGGGTAAAACTGTTTTCGATATGGACATAGCGGTACTTACGTCCCTGTATTTGAAGTGTCTCGGTGACGTAATCTTGGGAAAGAATCAGTTTTTGTTTTCGGCTCCGTCCGATGACATAAACGCCGAGCCGTTTTTCGAGTTCGCGCGCCCTGCTTTGCCACTGCTCATCGAGTGGCTTGTGATAGAGCATACTGAGGGTGATTTCCCCCTCTCCTGAGGCTAAAAAGTCAACTCCGAACAGCTTATGGGAAATTTCAAGATCACTGATTCCGACCAGCAGTTTATCCATCACGGAAGCGATGTGAGGGGAGACAATCGAACAACGCTCAATCTTCAACGCCCCTTGCCGATCGAGTCGGCTCATCGCATAAGAGATCCCGCTATCGTCATGATAGATTTTGAATTCGGCGCGGGAACGGTATCGCTCACTCGGTGAAGAACACACCGTAATCTCACCCGTGTAGAGAGGGGAAAACATCTCTTTGACGGCGGATACTTTATGGCTCAATTGCCCCTCATATCCCTCTTCATAATCACGACAACTACCGCACACCCCGAAATATTCACACTTCATTCAACACCCTATTTGACACTGGCAATCAGATTACCGATGAGGAGATTCCATCCGTCCACCATGACAAAAACGAGGATTTTAAACGGCATCGAGATCATAACCGGAGGGAGCATCATCATCCCCATCGACATCAAAATCGAAGCAACGACCATATCAATAACGAGAAACGGCAAGAAGAGCAGAAATCCGATCTCAAATGCCGTCTTGAGCTCGCTGATCATAAATGCGGGGATCACGATCGTGAGTGGAACCTCTTTGATCGATTGAGGATTTTGCATATGACGGATACGTAAGAAAAGGGCTAAATCTTTTTCGCGGGTATTACGTACCATAAAATTTTTGAACGGTTCAGTTGTTTTTTCAAACGCTTCGTCGTAGGTAATGCGCTCTTCGCTGTAGGGTTTGATCCCCTCATCATACGCTTTGGTCGCAACAGGTTCCATCACAAACACCGTCAAGATGAGTGCCAACATGACCAAAAGCTGGGTCGGAGGAACTTGCTGTGTACCGAGTGCTTGACGCAAAAATCCGAATACGATCACAAAACGGGTAAAGGTGGTCATCACCAATACTAAACTCGGTGCTAAAAAGAGAATCGTGAGGACAAGTAATACGTTGAGAGAGCTAACCACTTGCGCCGGAGTTTCAGGTGCGGCGATGTTGAAATTCATCGCAGGCACCTGTGGATCAGCACCCCAAAGGGCAAAGGGAATTAAAAGAAGTAAGAAGAAAAAACGACCCAAATCGACACTCCCGAAATAAAGAGGTGATAATACCATAGACTAAGGGTGGTTCTCGTTAAAATCTGATAAAATATCGCGAATAACTACTAGGAGCCTCCATGCCCAACTCTCTCTCTATCGTCATTTTAGCCGCCGGCAAAGGGTCTCGGATGAAATCGCCGAAAGCTAAAGTACTCCATGAGATTTGCGGACGTGAGATGCTTTATTACAGTATCAAGGCCGCACGAGAGATCACCGATGATGTCATCGTCGTCGTCGCCCACCAAAAAGATGCCGTCATTGCGGCGATGGAAAAACATTTTAGCGGCTTGACATTTGTCACCCAAGATGCCGAAAATTTTCCAGGAACAGGGGGAGCGATGATGGGGGTCAAACCTCGCTATGAGGATGTCCTAGTCCTCAACGGCGATATGCCCTTAGTAGAGCGTTCCTCTATCGAAAAATTCCTCGCCAATCCCGCAGACATCGTGATGTCCGTTATCCCGCTCGATAATCCATCGGGATATGGGCGTGTCGTTATCGAAAACAACCAAGTATTGCGTATTGTCGAAGAGAAAGATGCTTCGGAACACGAAAAAGCGATTAACACCGTCAATGCAGGGGTTTATGCATTCAAACACCACGTATTGCAAACCTATATTCCCCGTCTTTCCAACGCCAATGCCCAAGGGGAATACTACCTCACCGACGTCATCGAGATGGCACGTAATGACGGTCTCTCGATTTCACCGTTGTATGTCGAAGAGGTGGAGTTCAAAGGGGTCAATTCCAAAAACGATCTCACCCAAGCGGAGATGATTATGATGGATCGACTCCGCCGCACGTGGATGGATGCGGGAGTTATTATGCAGTTGCCTGAGACCATCTATCTCGAAGAAGGTGTCAAATTCGAGGGGGAGTGTATCGTCGAGAACGGTGTCCGACTTTGTGGAAACACCTTTATCTCTAACTCCCATATCAAAGCCCACAGTGTCATCGAAGATAGCACGGTCAAAAATTCCGACGTAGGACCTTTGGCACATCTTCGTCCTTTGAGTGTTCTCGAAGATACCCATATCGGGAACTTCGTCGAGGTTAAAAAATCGACCCTCACGGGAGTTAAAGCGGGAC
>NZ_DASUIQ010000068.1:0-13223 GCF_036279695.1 Sulfuricurvum sp. | reverse complement strand
GCTCTATCTGCGGGAAGCGACATTAGTGCTGGAACCCTCACCCCTCTCGATGAGTGGGTGCGACAAAGCGCTATTGGGGTTGAGCGGAACCAAACTCGATAAGCTCAGTTCGGGTGAGTTTAATCGCTTGCGTTTGGCTCTATTGGCGCTGGGAGTTGAGACGATGCAACACAGCGGCGGGGTATTGATGCTCGATGAGATCGATGCAAATCTGAGCGGCGAAGAGTCGATGAGCGTCGCCAAAGTGCTTCGCCACCTCTCAACACGCTATCAGATCTTCGTTATCTCGCATCAGCCGCAGCTCACCTCGATGGGACATCAGCACTTTTTGATCTATAAAGATGACGAAAGCCGTGTTCGTGAGCTGAACGACGAGGAGAGGATCGAAGAGATCGCCCGTATCATCAGCGGTGATGCCATCAGCGATGAGGCTCGCGGATTCGCGCGTGATTTGTTTGAACGTGCACGAGGGAAGCTATGATTATTGATACCCATATCCATCTCGATGACGAACGCTACCGCGAGGATTTCGATCTTATGTTGGAGCGCGCCCATGAAGCGGGAGTCAATGCATTTATCATCCCCGGAGCACACCCCGCGACATTAGATCGTGCAGTAGAGCTGTGTGAACAGTATGCAGATATCTATTTTGCCGTTGGGGTTCATCCCTATGACATGGAGCATATCGAATCGGTCGATTTTGAGCGTTATGCGGCTCATCCTAAATGTGTCGCTATCGGGGAGTGCGGATTGGATTATTTTCGTCTAGAGGGCTCTGATGATGAGAAACAGAGCGAGAAAATCCGTCAAGCCGACGTGTTTCGTGCCCATATCCGATTTGCTAAAGAGGTTCAAAAACCCCTCATCGTCCATATCCGTGATGCGTCGCATGATGCGAAGATGATTCTCCTCGAAGAAGATGCCGGTATCGTCGGCGGAGTTCTTCATTGTTACAATGCCGACGATGAACTTTTATCATTAGCCAAAGAGAACTTCTATTTCGGAATAGGGGGCGTTGTGACGTTTCAAAACGCTAAAAAACTCATCAATGTTTTGCCCAAAATACCGCATGATAAACTGCTGATAGAGACGGATGGTCCCTATCTCACCCCGCATCCGCATCGAGGAAGCCGAAATGAGCCATCCTATACGCGTCTGATCGCCGAAAAAATGGGGGAAATCTTAGAGTTGGACTCCGATGCCGTTGCCTCTTTAACCACTCGAAATGCCCTCAACCTATTTGGATTAGGATAGCACTATGGAGGGGATATGAAGCATTTTGTATTATCAGTACTGATTATCCCTTTATCCCTTTTTGGGAGCGGATTTGATCCGAATGATCAAAAAAAACTTGAAGTTCTCCGCCATTTTGACATCCCTTCTTCGTATTTACACGATCCTTATCTGCATGATACCTATGACCAAAAAAAACGCGAATGTACCCTACAGGGATTCACTGATATTTCAGAAGAGGGGGATGTGTTTATTCCGATGCTCTCTTCTCTGATCGCTCAATCCGATTTGCCGAGTGAGTTTTTATTTGTTGTTTTGGTTGAATCACAGCTCAACGGCAATGCGACATCCTCACGTGGTGCCGCCGGACTGTGGCAGTTTATGGAACGGACGGGGAAACTTCAAGGGTTACATGTCAACAAGTTTGTGGACGAGAGACGTGATCATATCAAATCGACCCGCGCTGCCATCGCGTATCTCAGTACACTAAAAAAGCAGTTCGGTAAATGGTATTTGGCTTTGATCGCATACAATTGCGGTGAGGGGCGATTGACTCGTGCCATTGCAAAAGCCGGAACAACCGATATTCAGGTATTAACCGATCCGAAACGTGCGTATATCCCGCCTGAGAGCCGAAACTACATTCGTAAAGTTGTTGCTTTGGCATTCTTGGCAACGGACGATGTCTTTGTTTCAAAAATGCAATACGACACCTTTTCGGAGACCACGAAGGAAAACCCGATTGCTACCGTCTATTTGCCGGAGGGAGAAAATATTGACCGCATCGCCGCAGTATTGGAGATGCCGAAAAAATCTCTGATACGGCTCAATACCCATTTAAAAAAGGGGATTACGCCGCCAAATGAACAATCCTATCCGGTCTATATTCCGCAAAGTAAATTAGATGAGTTTCGACAAAAATATCGCCCAAAAACACTAAAGGGGTATTTTGTCATGGATAGAACGAAATCGGGAGAGTCTCTGGATCAACTCTCAAAACGTTACAATGTCCCAAAAACCACCATTATGATGGAAAATATGATTGGGGATGATGAACGTAATTTGAATAGACGTGTTAAAATTCCGATCAATAAGCCGTTCTTGACTAACTCGCGTCTACACACCGTAAAATCCGGTGAAACCCTTGCTTCAGTCGCAAAATTGTATAATATAACACTAGAACAGCTAAAAAATAAAAATCCGTTTATGTCGAATTCGTTACATGAGGGTGAGGAAGTAAAAGTTGGTGATTAGAACCGTTTTGACAATAGTAATGATTATGATGGGTGGATGTACCACCAAAACCGGTTCGTATTCGTATCAGCCGACTAAACCGTCACAAAAGTATCCTTCAGAACAACTCGCATCCAATGCTTCAACAGTGTATAAAAGCAACGGCGAATATCAATCGACTATGCGTCCTTATACCGTGTTTGGAAAAGAATATTATCCTACGGTCGTTCATGTCGGGGATACGTTTAGCGGAAAAGCGAGTTGGTACGGTACTGATTTCCATGGTAAATCAACCTCCAGCGGTGAGGCATACGATATGTATGCGCTCACAGCAGCGCATAAGACTTTGCCGATGAATACCGTGGTTCGCGTGACCAATACACAAACCAATGCACAAACTGTCGTTCGGATCAATGACCGAGGCCCTTTTGTCGAAACACGAATTATCGACCTATCATACGCAGCAGCAGAGCAAATAGGTGTTACGAAACACGGAACAGCAGAGGTCACTCTGGAAGTTTTGGGATTTGAACCCTCTTCGGTACGAACTATCGATATGGCGCGATTGTCCAAAGGTCCAAAGCAGAGCGTGTTAAACAACTTTTTTGTCCAAATCGGATCCTTTGAGCGGTTTGAAGGGGCAAAAATCACCAAAGAAAAATACGCTTCCTTCAACGGCTACTCTGCAATCATCAAAGATACAGAGTATAATAACAAACGACTATTTCGTGTATGGCTCGGCGGATTTAAAAGTGAAGCCGAAGCGCGCGATTTCATTTCACGGGGCTATTTTCAAGGCTCCTTTATCATAAGGGAATAAGATGATCCAAAAAAAACGTCAAACCAAAGAGACCGATATTGATTTGTCACTCCGCATCGCAGGGGAGGGCAAAAGCACGATTTCGACCAAAGTGGGCTTTTTGGATCACATGTTGGAGAGCTTCGCTAAACATGCACAGATCGATTTGATGGTTGAGTGTGATGGGGATGTACACATCGACGATCACCACAGTGTCGAGGACATCGGGATTGTTTTAGGGCAAGCACTGCGTGAAGCTATTTACCCGATTGAGAAAGTGGAGCGTTTCGGAAGTGCGGTAATCGTTATGGACGAAGCCGCGGTTAGCTGTGATTTGGATTTGAGTAACCGACCGTTTTTAGTATACGATGTCCCTGTCTCAGGAAAGATCGGATCGTTTGAAGCAGAACTCGCCGAAGAGTTTTTTCGTGCAGTCATCTTTAATGCCGGTATCACGGCGCACATTATTATGCAACGGGGAAAAAATAAACATCACATTATCGAAGCGGCGTTTAAATCATTGGCGGTAGCGCTTCGCCGTGCACTGGCACGTAACGATCGTGCCGGAGTGCCAAGCACCAAAGGTGTTTTATGATCAAACTGTTGATTTTGGATGTTGACGGATGTATGAGTGATGGTAAAATCATCTACACCGCCGATGGGTTAGAACTCAAAAACTTCAATGTCAAAGACGGCTTTGCCATAAAGGCATGGGTTAAAATGGGCCATACTGCCGCGATCATTACAGGTCGTGACTCCTCTATCGTTACGAATCGTGCCAAAGAGCTTGATATTGCTCATCTCTACCAAGGGGTAAAAGATAAACGCGCCGTAGCTATCGCTATGTGTGTTGAGCTAGGGATTGAGCCGTATGAAGTGGCGGTAATCGGTGATGATTTGAATGATTACAATCTTTTGCAGTGGGCCGGTCAAGCGTATACGCCACAGGATGGTTCCGACTATCTTAAAAGCTTTGCCGAGGTATTAGAACACCGCGGCGGCGATGCGTGTGTTCGTGAAATGATTGAAAAAGTGATCCGTCGCAACGGTGAAGAAGAAAAATTTTTATCACTTTGGATATAAATGTCAATTAACTTTTTTTTCCTTCTACTCGTCGGATTATTAATAGGAATGTACGGCTATTTCAATCCGGATTACTCCGCTTTGGATGATAACAAAGAGACCCCTCAGATTGAGCTTTCACACTTCACCCTTTATGAGATTTCTCAAAAAGGGATCGATCATATCTTGCAAGGATCGGAAGGGAAAAAGTTTGAGTCGTATTATGTGATAACATCAGCAAAGTTTAGCGATAATACGAAAAATTTATTTCAATCAGTTCGATCCGATAATGCCGATTATCGAAATGACATACTCAAGCTAAACGGCAACGTCCGTTATGTGCGAGAAGACGGTTTGGAATTTCGTTCAAATGAAGGGACTTACAACTCAAAAGAGTCTTTGATTAAAACTCAGGGGACATTTGTAATAACCCAAAATGCCAATCGGATCGATGGGACGACGCTACATTATAACACTGCGCAAGATACAGTATCCGCTAATCGTGTTATCGGTGTTTACCAATTAAAATAGGGACAATTTATGATACAAAAACTACTCATTTTGACATTTGTACTGCTCAGTAGTATTTGGGCGGAGGAACTAAAAGTTATTTCTGATAATTTCAAGGGTGATCAACAAAAAGGGATTTCCGTTTTTACCGGAAAAGTCAAAGTTACCAAAGGGCTTGATGAACTTAATGCTTCCAAAGTCACTATTTATACCGACAAAGATAAAAAGCCTATCAAATATTTAGCGGAGGGCGATGCCTCTTTTTACATCGTAACCGAGATGGGTGAAAAATACAAAGGTAAATCACAAATTGCTATTTATCTTCCGGATTCAAGCGAATATCAGTTTTTTCAAAAAGTTGATTTGATCCGATTGGATGATTATCGACGGGTTAAAGGGGATAAAGTCATTGTCAACACGGTAGTGGGCAATGCATCCGCAGAAAGTGCCAACAATGATCCCGTAGTCATGACGTTTACCCTTCAAGATAAAAAACCAAAAGAAAAAAGTCCTACTAAATGATTGAAATTATTGACTCTTTTTTCGTTACTTCCGCACCGAATATCCGTTTAGCACCGGAAAACGAGTACCAAAATGAAGTTGCGTTCATGGCCCGCTCCAATACGGGGAAAAGCTCTTTGCTCAACACCCTTACCAAACGCAAATCGCTTGCAAAAGTTTCGGCAACACCAGGTAAAACACGTCTGATCAACTATTTCGATGTAATGTTTGCCGATCGTGAAACGAATGAGCGGTTGAGTGCCAAATTTGTCGATTTGCCGGGATTTGGGTATGCTAAAGTCGCGAAATCGCTAAAAACGGACTGGGAAAGCAATCTTACCAATTTTATCGCTGATCGAAAGCAGATCCGTATATTTGTCCATTTGATCGATTGCCGCCATCCCGATTTGGAAATCGACGCATCGGTAAATAGTTATTTAAATGAAGTTTGTACTCCCGATCAAAACATTGTGACTATTTTTACGAAGATCGACAAACTAAACCAAAAAGAGCTCTCTGAACTCAAAAAACGGTTTCCGGGTGCACTCATGGTGTCCAATTCGAAACGCAAAGGGGTGGATGCTATCGTTGAACACCTGTATCGATTACTCAAAAGTGATGATCAATGAGTATCACCTATATCAAACCGACGCTGCGTGACATTCCCTTTATGCAGCAACTGGTAGCGCCGGAGATAGAGAGCGGGGTTATTTTGCCGCGCAGCAACGATGAAATCGCAACCAACATCCGATCTTATTTCTTAGCACAAGACGGAGAAAAACTGGTCGGATTTGTGGCGTTGCACATCCACTCTCCCGCTTTAGCCGAACTACGATCAATGATCATCGATACGGCCTATCGCGGACAAAATATCGGTAGCACATTGGTCGAAAAGGCGTGTGAAGAGGGACGCAAGTTAGGATTAAAAGAGGTATTGGCGTTGACCTATCAGCAACGTTTTTTTGAACGTTTGGGATTTGTCGAAATACCCAAAGAGTCTATCCCTGAACATAAAATCTGGGCTGATTGTATTAAATGTAAGCACTTTCCGGTATGCAACGAAGTCTCCCTAATCAAAACGTTATAAGTCGGCTTTTTTTAGTCGTACTTTTTATCGGTTACATTAGCTTAAGCAGTATCTATCTGCTGATGCCGCCGTTATTGGCGATTTTATTTTACGCATACCACAATGCGTTATCTAAATATGACCTTTTCGGTTTGGTCACTATCATCATTATGATGTTGGTTTTGGAAGCTGAAAAAGGGTTTTGGTTTGGAAGCACCGTCTTGTTTTTTACCCTCATGTCACACTATATTATCCCTAAAATCGAGCAGGTAATACGTTGCAGAATCTGTATGGCGGCTATTTATGTGGGGCTTGCTTATCCCGCTTATTGGATATATGTGTGGTTTGTCAATCAACTTTTTTTGTTAAGTGTTCCAATGATTGATTGGCATATTTTACTCTATATGATTATTGAATTCTTAGTGATTGCGGCGTTGATATGAAGATTAAAATTATACTTTCCCTTTTTGTTATTGTTTGGATCGGGCTAATCGTGCGGGTATTTCACCTTTCGGTTCAATCCAATGACTATTATGAAACTCTTTCTGAAAACAACAGTATCAAATCCGAACTTACCGCACCGGTACGCGGTGAGATATTGGATCGAAAAAATGAGCCTGTGGCGATCAATGAATTGGGATTTAAAATAGCGTTTGCCCCCCATTTGACCAAAGGAAAAGATCGAACACTTCTCAATAAAGAGATTGCTTATTTGATCTCTATGATTCCGACTTTGGACGCTGATAAAATTGCTAAAACCTATATTCAGGAAGACTCGTACTACAATCACTCCTTTATCGACGTTGTTGATTTTATACCGCATGAAACAGTGATCCCTATTTATTCGATTATAAACCTACGGGGAACGATGAAAATTTCACCGTCTCCGAAACGTTTGTACCCCTACGGGCTTGTGGGGGCACATTTAATCGGCTACGTCGCAAAAGCGAATCAGAAAGAGATTGACGCAGATCCATCTTTACAGCTTTTAGGGCATGTCGGTAAAAACGGCATCGAAAAATATTACAACAAGTATTTACAAGGGGTTGCAGGAGAACGCCGTATCAAAGTCAATGCCCATAATGTTGAGATTGAAGAGATAGGGCGTAGTGCAACGCAGGAAAATCATAACATTATCTTAAATATTGATATGAATCTTCAAAACTTCATTACACAGGCTTTTGAGAAAAGGGTGGGTGCTATTATCGTAATGGACATTCACGGTGCCATATATGCCGCCGGAAGCTATCCCGAATATGATCTTAACCGATTTGTATCGGGGATCAGTTCTGAGGACTGGAATGCACTCATGACCAGCGTCGATTCGCCGTTTACCAATAAAATGGTCAACGGACTCTATCCTCCCGGTTCAACCATTAAAAATAATATGGGATTGCTCTATATTACCTCCGGTGTATGGAATGAAGATACCACCATCATGAGTACCGGATCGATGCGTTTAGGAAATAGAACTTTTCGTGACTGGAAAAAAACCGGACATGGGGCAACCAATATCACTAAAGCGATCATAGAGAGTTGTGATGATTATTTTTACCAAGGTTCCATTCAAGTCGGAATCGATCGTATGAGTAACGGTCTTATACGGATGGGGTATGGTAAGAAAACCGGTATTGACCTACCAAACGAATTTATCGGTACCGTTCCGGGTCGTGCATGGAAACGGGAAAAATTCCATAAAGCGTGGTATCAAGGGGAGACGCTTAATACCTCCATCGGGCAGGGGGATTTACTCGTTACTCCGATGCAAATAGCACAACAAACCGCGCTTATGGCTACCGGAAAGCTTCCGGTTCCCCATGTAGCCAAAATGATCGGCAATGCCCCCTATACACCTGCACCGTTGGATGTTTTAACCCCTGCGGAAAAAGCAAAACTCCCTATCATCCAAAATGCGATGCGCGGTGTGTGTAATAATCCGGGAGGGACGGCAAAATCGTATGTCTCAACCCGTTTCCCGATTGCAGGTAAAACAGGTACAGCGCAAACGACGGGAATCAGTCAAACCGTAAAAAATCGCCTCAATGAAAAAGATATGGAATATTTAAAACGCTCTCATGCGTGGTTTACGACCTATGGACCTGCCGATAATCCGCAATTTATCGTTACGGTCATGGTAGAACACGGAGGACATGGAGGGGAAGCAACGGGTGGGATGGTATCGTCTATCTACAACAAGCTCGATGATCTAGGGTACATCAAAAAAACTCCTCCGCCGGAGCAATAACTACTCTTCGAGGGTTCGGACGATCAGGCTTTTTGGGAGATTGAATTTTTCGATCAGCTCTATCTCTTTTTGGCGCATTTCGCCGTTATCGACTTCGTGATCAAATCCTTTGAGATGTAAAAGCCCGTGGATAAAGAGGAGGGCGATCTCGTCATTTTCGCTGTGTCCCAGCTCTTGCGCGACACTCGCGACTTTATCGACGCTAATGACGATGCTCCCTAGAGGTGCATTGGGGAAAGGATCACTCGGAAAACTGAGGACATCGGTCGCTTTATCGATATTACGGAATTCACGATTGATCTCGGCTATTTCAGCATTATCGGTTAGGATCAGCTCAATCTCCTGATCGGTCAAATAATCAGCGATGTGTTCCAGCAATAGGAAATCATAGGTTTTGTCGGTTCGGTTATCAAGTTCTATCATGGCGGTATTGTAGCATAAGCTCTGAATATCTATAAATGTGCCCGAAAATTGGGCTTTTAATCAACCTAAAATAAGCAAAATGTCGGTCACTGACAAACTGAAAACATACCTAAGCTGAATTATAAAATCACACTAAGATATAGGCAAAAACGACTAGTGTGACAGAAATACTATGCACTGTTGAAGCAAATATAAGGTGGATTATTCATCCACACCATGTTTTAGGTGAGTTTCAAGAGCTAACTTTTTAGCTTTATTCTCTTCTATTAAAATATTTTGTTTTTCAATTTGTAGATTTATTTCATGAATGTTATCTTTTATCTCTTTTTTCTTTTTTCCACCATACAAATTAATGAAAAGTCCTATTAATGCAGTGATTACACCAGCAGTTTTTATATCATTGTTGAACCACCATATAAAGAGAAACAATACAAAAATAGAAAAATATACTTTTTTGTTATGTTTGTAAAATAGTGAATCTTCTTTGATAGCTATATTTTTTTGAAGAATATCAATTTCTCTTTTATACTCTTCATTCTTTGTGTTAATTTCATTCATTTCTTGTGAAATAGAGAGTTTTTTTTCTAGTATTTTTTTTTCTTTTTTTTCATTTTCAAGATTAGTATTAATCTCATTAATTTTTTCTTGAGATTTTGCATGAATTTCTTTCAATTGCTTGACTTCTTCTTTGTCTTCTATTAATTTCGCTACAACAGTATTAACATCTTCTAAGCTTAATTCCGAAGACGTCGATTTTTCTTTTAATACATCAAGGACGTTGACTGACTCATTAATTTTGTAGAACAGAGCTTTTTTCTTATATATTTCATCAACATCTTGTTGATTTAATTCATACAAAAACTTTTCCCATACATCATCTAGTATCTCTGTCTTTGATGAATAAAATGAGAGTATTTCATCATACGGGATATAACCATCATCAATTTTTTGATCTTCACTTCGACTTAACCAATAAAAAAGTGTTATTGTGTCTGATAGTACAACTTCAGGCTTCTGGGAATTCTGAAAAGTATGAAAAAAAGTTTTATCTCTTGTGATGAAAGTATATGCGACATCAAAAACTTTATCATTGGGAAGGCTGGCATTTAATCCTTTTACTGATTTCACTACATTTGCATCATGGATTATTCCATCAATATTTATCTCAAAATCCAAAAAATCTTTGCTATCGCTACCTGCACTATTAATTTTTTTTGCCGTTCTGGCACTATAGAGATTGGAAAAATAAATATCAGACTGAAGCGTATCATTCTCATCTTGATCAGAAAGAAAGTATTTTCGATAGGGGGAAGTTGATAATTCTTTAATTCCCTTTTTTCTTAAAAAAATATCAATACCATCAATCAGTTCTAAAGTTCTTTCTCTATTATAGCCTTTGTAATAAAGAAAATGAAACACACTGCTATCTTGAATAAGATTTGTGTTTTTACTCAGTTCATCAAATCTTGCGACATATGCTTGAAATAATTTTTTTACTTCATCTACTGTAATATCTAATATACAAAGTTGGATATCTTGATTTTTTAATAGAGAGATCATTTCATTTGATGTTTTAACAAAATATTCTTTTTGAAAATCAAGTAACGCAAATATAATATTAGAGTCAAGAATATAATTGACTTTTTTATATTGTTTTGTCACAGTTTTTTCATCAAAATTTTTAACAAATGAAAACATTAAAATTGCTTTTAACAATTTTTCAAACTTTTCTTTTTCTGATGATTTTTCTTTTAATTCTTTTATGAAATTCAAAAAGAAAACTTTATTCTTTCTGTCTACATCATTAAGTTCTCGGTCCAGTAAAATATTTTCGGCAAATATACTAATAAATTGTACTAGATCAAAAAAATAATCCTTTTGAACAGTATAATTATTTTCTTTTGCATAAGCTTCAAAATCTTGAATCATCTCAGATAGCCAATCCGCATCATAATTTATTTCACTAAAATCTTTTTGACATTCAAAATAATCATCTTTTATATATTGAAAATCTTCTTTCAGCTCGTAAATAATTTTTGTTAATATCACAGTAGGAATTTCAATGTTTAGGTTTTGTAAGTAAGTATATATATCTTTAATTGTAATGAACTTATTGCTGTGTTTTTTGTAAACAGAATATAAAATTATTGGCCCCACATTTTTTGAAATTGTGTTATAAATGCTTTCAGCAGATACGCTTATTAATGAATACCCAATTTTGTTCATAATTTTTTCCCTAGTTATATTTTTTTGCATGATATAATATTTAGCATTAAAAATTAACAATTCAGAGTTTAATTTTCTAATATCAGACTAAAATACAAACCTTGCAATAAATCAAATATTGAAATATCTACAAAATACGGTCAGGCGTTAAATATTAACTTCCTCATAATACGAGCAATTCAATCAAGATTTTTTAGATTAAAATTGAAAATGAGACCTATAATTTAATATAGTCAGATTAATACATAAGGCTTGCCCTGCTAAAATCTCACAAAGGGATAATCATGAAGAAAAAAGCACTTTGTATTATGAGCGGCGGGATGGATTCGACCCTCGTCGCCTACATTATGCGCTCACGAGGCTATGAGATTGTAGCGCTTCATTTTAACTACGGTCAACGTACCGTTACAAAAGAGCTCTCCTGTTTTCGCGCTATCTGTGCGGAATTAGGGGTGAGTGAGAAATACGAAATCGATCTTGATTTTTTCAAAACCATCGGAGCCTCAGCATTGACCGACCATACGCTCACAGTCCCTACAGGCGGGATTGAAGCGGGTGTCCCTATCACGTACGTTCCGTTTCGCAACGGAATCTTTCTCTCGATCGCAACGGCGATTGCCGAAAAAGAGGGGTGTAGTGCTATCGCTATCGGTGTGGTCGAAGAGGATAGCAGCGGTTATCCCGATTGCCGTGAAAGCTTTATTGAGACGTTTCAAAAGGCGGCAAATTTGGGAACGAAAGAGACCACCCATATCACGATCGAAATGCCCTTAGTTCATCTTCAAAAATCTCAAATTGTCCAAGAATCGATTAAACTGGATGCTCCGCTTCATCTGACATGGAGCTGTTACCAAAGCGAAGAGGTGGCGTGCGGTGTATGTGACAGCTGCCGATTGCGTCTACGAGGCTTTGAACGTGCCGGAGCGGTTGATCCTATAGCATATGTTTGATCCTCACACCTCACCGATAACGATCCATTATCGTCCCCGAAATCGTAATACCTACATTACGATTACCCACAACGGCGAGGTGTGTGTACGGTCCCCCATCAAAGATGAAAAACGGCTGCGTTTGATTTTACGGGATCGTGAAAGCTGGATACGCTCCAAACTCTCCGCCATCGCTGCCTCACCGCTCGCCCATCACACCCTCGGCGAAACGATCCGATTTCGGGGGGAGTGTATCCCCATTACACAATTGCCACATCTCTGCGAAACCCTCCAAAGAGCTAAAAATAGTATTGATATTGAAAAATATTACACCAATTTTTACAAAAATGAGGCAATTTTGACACTTCCATCGCGTCTAGCACATTATGAACGAAAGATGGGTTTGCACCCCAAAGAGATACGATTTAAAAAGATGCGCAGGCGTTGGGGAAGCTGTAGTAGTGAAGGAGTCGTCACGCTTAATACGATGATGATGCAGCTTTGCTATGAGCACATCGACTACATCATTGTTCATGAGCTTGCCCATCTGCGTCATATGAACCACTCTAGGGAGTTTCATGCGTTGGTACGAACGATATTGCACAATGAGAGAGAATTACGACGTGAATTAAAACAGGTACGGATCGGTTAGAAATCGAGTTCCAACTGTTTCATAGACGAACGAGAGGGATTGAGTATCCCTTTATCCACACCGGCTACGAGGGCAAAATGGAAACTTTTGGACTGCAATATTGCCAGTACCTCTTCGGTATAACGGTAAAAAATGAAGTTTTCAACCCCGATGGTCAAACTGGAGCGCATCGTGTCGGGGAGGAGATAGATGATCTTCGCCCACGAAGCCTGAGAATCGAGAAAATCGATCTGTTCATCGATGAGCTCTAACAACGGCTCGAATATCACTACCCGATCACTGCTTCCGAACTCTTTGCTCTCCAAGCGTGAATTGGTAAAGACAGGGATGAAATGTCCCATTTT
>NZ_DASUIQ010000067.1:0-22759 GCF_036279695.1 Sulfuricurvum sp. | reverse complement strand
AGCGGCATTAGGACTTAAACTCGTACATGCCCTCCCCGCTGATGTACAAAAACACCTCATTGTATCAGATCACGCCCAAATCGTTTTAGAAAAAGAGGAAAATCTAACTCTCCACAAAAACGATGAAATCTGGGCTTCCGTAGCCTCAGGCTCGTACGGTGCGGATGCGATGATCATCACCCCGTGCAGTATGAATACCCTCGCTAAAATCGCCTGCGGTATCGCCGATAACCTCATTACCCGCGCCGCTGCGGTGATGATCAAAGAGCGACGCACCTTGGTTCTCGCACCGCGTGAAATCCCTTTTTCTCCTATCGCCTTGGAAAATATGCATAAGCTTTCTATGCTAGGAGTCATCATTGCCCCACCCGTCCTTGCCTACTACGGCGATCAGGAAGATTTGGAATCGATGGAAAATTTTATGATCGGCAAATGGTTCGATCTTCTCGGTATCGAGAACAATCTTTATAAACGATGGAATCCTGATGCATAAAATAGCCCTCTACCCGGGAACGTTTGATCCTATTACCAACGGTCATTTTGATATTATCGAGCGCGGAATCAAACTGTTTGATGAAGTGATCATCGCGGTCGCCGATTCACAGGAAAAAAAACCGATGTTTACGCTGCAAGAGAGAGTCGATATGGTCAAACTAGCCGTAAGAGATCTTGATCGCGTACAGGTTGTCGGATTTGATAATCTCACCGTTGAACTCGCCAACACCCTCGGTGCAACCGTACTTATTCGAGGACTGCGCGCGGTAAGCGATTTTGAATTTGAACTTCAACTGGGGTATCTCAACAATTCCCTCGATCCCAACATCGAAACGGTCTATTTGATGCCGAAACTCAAACATGCATTCATCAGCTCTTCTATCGTCCGAAATCTGCTGAAATTCAACGGTAAAACGGTACATTTGCTCCCTGAGCCTGTCCAAAATGTTATCGGGAGTATGAAATCATGTACGTTGCGATAGAAGGGATCGATACCGCCGGAAAAAGCACACAAATCGAAGCGCTTCGCACCCTCTTCCCCGAAGCGCTGATTACGAAAGAGCCGGGCGGAACTCCGACGGGAGTTGAGATTCGAAATATGGTACTATTCGGCAATTTAAAAAGTAAAATGGCAGAAATTTTCCTCTTTTTAGCCGACCGTGCCGAGCATACCGAATCGGTCATATTGCCCAATATGAACAAACTCATTATCAGTGACCGCTCCGCCGTATCGGGGATGGCGTATGCGAGTGTTCAAAACCTCTGCGATGAATCCACGCTCGTATCGCTCAATCGTCTCGCTACTAGCGGAACGTTGCCCGATACGGTGTTTATTCTGAAATTGACCCCCGAAGAACTCGCACATAGACTGAGCCAAAAAGAGCACGATGTGATCGAATCACGGGGAATTGATTATCTCCTCAGTATCCAAGAAGCCCTTATCGCTTCGGCGTATGCTCTGGGTATACAAACCCATGTAATCGATGCGACACAATCTATCGATACAATTACAGAAGAAATTACAAACCTTATCAAAGGAGCCTTATGATCCAATCTTTGCGCGGAATGAACGACATCCTCTCCGAGGACTATGAACGTTTTGAATACTTTATTACAACAGCCTCTACCATCGCCAAGCGATACGGGTTTCACTATATCGAAACGCCGCTGCTCGAAGAGACGGCATTGTTCAAACGCTCTGTCGGAGAATCCAGTGACATCGTCGGCAAAGAGATGTATCAGTTCATCGACAAAGGGGAGAATGACGTATGCCTTCGCCCCGAGGGGACAGCCGGAGTCGTACGTGCGTTCATCCAGCATAAGCTCGATAAAAAAGGGGGAATCCACCGCTTTTACTATCACGGACCGATGTTTCGATACGAACGCCCCCAAAAAGGTCGATTGAGAGAGTTCCACCAATTCGGGATCGAGAGTTTCGGTGTCGATTCGGTCTATGAAGACGCATTAATGATTATGATGGTCTCGGATATTCTCAAAACACTCGGTATCGGATACCGACTCAAACTCAACTCGTTGGGTGATCAAAACTGTATGCCAGCCTACCGTGAAAAACTCGTCAGTTTCATCGAGAGTTGCGGTGATGCGATCTGCGGCGACTGTGAACGTCGTAAACTCACCAACCCTATCCGTGTCCTCGATTGTAAAAACGAAGCTTGCCAAGCCCTTTATACGAATGCACCCAAATTGATCGATCATCTGTGTGAAGGGTGCCAAAGTGATTTTGATACCCTTAAATCCATTTTGGATCAGCACGCTATCGCCTATGAGATCGATACGAATCTCGTACGGGGACTCGATTACTATTCCAAAACGGCGTTTGAATTTGTCAGTGACAACATCGGGAGCCAAAGTGCTATTGCCGGCGGCGGACGCTATGATCGCCTCATCGAGTTTTTGGACGGAAAACCGACTCCTGCGGTCGGATTTGCGCTGGGAATCGAGCGGTTGATGGAGTTGATCGTTATGCCAGAACGTGTGCGCGAGGGGTACTATCTCGGTGCGATGGATGCCGCGGCACTTAAACCGATCCTTTTAGCGGCGGAAAAAGCGCGTCGAAGCGAAAAAGCGGTCGTCGAATACAAACCCCGAAAACTCCAAGATCATCTCAAAGGAGCGGATCGTATTAACGCCCGCTATTGTGCCGTTATCGGTGAAAATGAGCTTGCTCAAAACGCTATTTGGGTAAAAGATTTGGTAGAAAAAACCGAATCTCTTATCCCGTTAAACGATTTTTTTGTATAAGGGGGATGATGTGAAAACATACGGTATAGATATTTGGGGTGAAAACAACTTTATGATCGACCAAGGGAAGATCAAAGTCAACTATAAAAGTTCACCCTCATTGCTCGAAATCACCCAAAAAGTGCGTAAAACCAATCTTCGAGGCCCTCTCATCCTCCGTTTTCCCCATTTGATCGGAAAACAGATCGATGCACTTTATTCGAACTTTCGCCGTGCGATTTTCGAAAACGACTACACCGGTAAATTCAATGCCGTTTTCCCCCTCAAAGTAAATCAGTTTCCTGAAGCGGTCGATGCTATCGTCGAACTCGGTGAGAGCTACTGTTACGGCTTGGAAGCGGGTTCCAAAGCGGAGCTCGCGTTAGCGATGGCGAAAACCCCTATCGGTTCTCCGATCACCGTCAACGGTTTCAAAGACGAAGAGATGGTAACATTGGGCTTTATGGCGGCACAAATGGGACATAACATCACGATCACCATCGAGGGACTAGGCGAGCTCGAATGGATTATCGATGTTGCTCAGTCGTGCCAGCTGAAAGTGCCTAATATCGGTATCCGTGTCCGTTTACAATCAGAAGGAAGCGGTATCTGGGCGAAAAGCAGCGGAATGAGTGCCAAATTCGGTCTCACCTCCACGGAGCTTATCGAAGCAATGCTCATGCTCCAAGAGAACAATATGCTAGAACATTTCACGATGATCCATTTTCATATCGGGTCTCAAATGCAAGACATCGCTCCGCTGAAGAGGGTTTTACGTGAAGCGGGAAATATCTATGCCGAGCTCAAAAAAATGGGTGCCGATAACCTCCGTGCGATCAACATCGGGGGTGGTTTAGCGGTTGAGTATTCCCAACACACCTCGACTCGTATGCGTAACTATACCCTCGAAGAGTTCTCCAACAGCGTCGTCTTTTTGCTCCGTGAGATCATGAATGCCAAAGGGGTTGCCCATCCCGATATTTTCACCGAATCAGGTCGTTTCATCGTTGCGTCACACTCGGTTCTCATCGCTCCGGTTTTGGAGCTTTTCAGCCACGATTACCAAGCCAAATCACTCAAACTCAAAGAGCATAATCCTCCGTTGATCGAGGAGTTGCGTGAGCTTAACTCGTTGCTCTCTCCGCGTACCTGTATCGAGTATATGCATGATGCGCTAGACCACATGGAATCGCTCCTCACGTTGTTCAATCTCGGACATATCGATTTGCAAGATCGCTCCAACGCCGAAATCTTGGTGCATCAGATTATCAAAAAATCGCTCTACCTCTCACAAGACAACCCGATGCCGGAGATCGAGCGTCTTCAGGTGAAGCTCCAAGAGCGCTATTTGATCAACACCTCTATTTTCCAAAGTATCCCCGATTATTGGGGATTGCAGCAGCAGTTTCCGATCATGCCACTGGATCGCCTCGATATTCCCGCTATCCGCGCGGCGAGTTTGTGGGATATTACCTGTGACAGCGACGGGGAGATCCGTTTTCAACCCGAGACACCGCTCTATCTCCACGACATCGATCTCGATGAAGAAGAATACTTCTTGGCATTCTTTAACGTTGGTGCCTATCAAGAGACTTTGGGGATGAACCATAACCTCTTCACCCACCCGAGCGAATGTACCATCCTCATCAATGAAAACGGCTACGAGATCGAAAACTTCACCGAATCGGACAACGTACTCAATATCCTCGAAGATATTGGCTACGATGCGTCTAAACTTCTGACCAACCTTAAAAATAAACTCGCTTCGAGTGATTTTAGGACAGAAGAAGAAAAAAGTGATACACTTCAAAAACTCGAAATGTACCTCTACCAAAACGGGTACTTGCGAACCACTCGATAAGGATTTAATTTGGGACTTTTTTCTGAAATTGCCGAAGATTTTTCGAACGTTTACAAAAATGATCCCGCCATCAGTTCGCGTATCGAACTCTTTTTTAACTACCCCGGCGTTTGGGCGATCTTTTGGTATCGTATTTCCAACCGTCTCTATCGATCCGGCTTTCGTGCGATCGCCCGTATCATCATGGGTATCAATCAGCTTTTTACCAACATCGACATCCATCCGGGTGCTACCATCGGGCGACGTGTTTTTATCGATCACGGCTTCGGCGTCGTCATCGGTCAAACTACCGTGATTGAAGACGATGTTCTCATCTATCAAGGCGTTACCCTCGGTGGAGTAAGCCTCACCCCCGGCAAACGCCATCCGACGATCCGTAGCGGCGTTGTTATCGGAGCGGGAGCCAAAGTACTCGGCAACATCACCATCGGAACCAACTCCAAAATCGGAGCCAATTCTGTCGTTGTACGTGAAGTCCCTGACAACTCTACCGCTATCGGTATCCCGGCTCACGTGATCCAAAAAGGGCGAGACAAAGATCCGTTCAGCCACAACAAACTCCCCGACATCAACAAAGAGATGTTTGAATATCTCCTCCGTCGGGTCGCTGTACTCGAACACTACATGGTTCAAGACAATACGGAGATTCTAGAACAAGATTTGCAGCTTGAAAATATCTATGAATCATTTATCAAAGCGATGAAAAACTAAATACTCTGTTAAAGATTGTTTAATACATAAGCCATTACAATCGATTGTTAGAATTATTTCATCAAAGGTTTTATATGGCAAACAGGCTGAAAATAATAAGTTGTTCCTTACTTTGCGCCCTTCAGTTACATGCTACTTCGCTGGATTCCCAAACGCTTCGTTCCAGCCTCTCAAAACCGCAGTTTGAACAGACCCTCTCAACCCTAAGTGCTGATACTTCCGATCAAGACGAATTTTGGTATTGGCTCAATCTTGCACGACTACAGCAAGCAAACGGCGAGTTTAACAACTCTATCAACTCATTTCAAAAGTCGTTTGAAATTTTGGACGAATATGAAAACCGCGCCAAAGTTAGTTTGCGAAACGTCGGCTCTTTTTTAGGATCGAGTTTTTTATCCAAAGGGGCTGAAACCTATTACGGAAAAGGGTATGAACGAACCCTGATGCACACGCTTAATGCATTAAACTATGCCATGCTGTCTAATTTTGAAGGGGCTTCGGTTGAGATGCGTCGTATGGAACAACGTCAAGAGTTTTGGCTAAGTGAAACGGAAGAGAAGATCAAAGAGGCGGCCGAAGAGCAAGCCAAAGCCGAAAAAGAGGGAAATAATGTATCCTCTATCCCCAGTGAATACTCTATGTCAGCCATGCTCGAAGATGAGAGTGTCCGTCGTCTTGCTAACAGTTATCAAGACCCTTTTTCCTATGCTCTGAGCAGTATTATCACCAATATCGCATTTCCGAGCGAAAATTTAGGAGAAGTGAGCCTCAAGCGTGCGCTCACGCTCAACCCTGATGTTTCAAAAGCTTTTGTCAAGCTTCCGACATCAGCACTTCCGACGGTTTCGGCTAAAGTCAAACCGATAGCCAAAGGTAAAAAAGGTGCACCCGCACTCAACAATCAGCCAACCACTCCAAAAATTGAAAAGATGGAGATTACCGTCGTCGTATTAGCGGGTGAAGCCCCTTCGGTCAAAATAGAAAAAATACATTTTCCCCTCTTTAACGGAGCCAACTACACCAGTATAGACCTCCCCTCCTACAATCCTCCGATCAATGACGTCAGTGTCGTCACTATTTCTACCGATAAACTGCGTTTGCAGCCTCCGAGATTGTTGCAAACCAATGCTATGGCGTACAAAACACTCAAAGACGAACTCATCGGTGAACTCTCGAAATCAGTCGTTCGAGCAACAAGTAAAGCAGTTATTGCAAAACAGGCATCCGATAATTTTGGATTTTTAGGGGGATTTGTGGCATCATTAGCAATGGATGCCGGAAGTTCAGCGGCTGATTCAGGATACCGAAACTGGGAACTTCTCCCAAATTCAGGCTACTTATCAAAATTTGAAGCATTGCAAGGAGAAACGTTTACCATTACCATGAACGATCGACAAGAATCGTTCACCCTGCCCAAAGATAAAAAAGGGGTTCTTGTTCTTGTCTCTTACATCACCAACGATAACATAAGGATTGACCATGTTGCCTATTAAACATCAACTGCTTAGCATCACACTCGGAAGTTTATTGATTCTGGGAATCAGCGGTTGTGCCGGAAAAAATCAAGAACATTACATCGGAAAAGAGCGTGTTATTCTCAAAGAGCACAAAAGTTTCCAAGAAGGTAAATTTCTAAAAGTTGCCGCCACCTTTGAAAATGAAGATGACAACGAAGTTGAGGGGATGGTATACCAAGTAGAGTGGATTGACAGCCGAGGAATTGTGGTGGATCAAACATCATGGAAACCTTTCACCATTGTCGGAAAACAGCAAATCCGTGTTGTCGATATGGCTAATCGCCCAGATGTAACCGACTATCGTATCGTAATCTCAACCCCAAATAAATAAGGAAAAAACGCATGACCACATTCACAAAACTTTCACTTTCAGCTACTCTTATCCTCTCATCATTTTTAATGAGCGGATGTGCCACCGGCGGAGCCGGAATGGTAGGTGCTTCATCCAATGTTAAATACGGCGATGCCAAAGCGGCTGAGACGGTCACGGCTGATTTCGGATCATCCGATTTACAATCAACCGCAGAGACATTAACGCAGTCGCTTCTTGAAACTCGCTATATAGCCAAAGCGCAACAACCGCCGAAAGTTCGTCTTCGCACGGTCAACAATCTCACCTATGAGCATATCGATACCAAAGCGATCACCGATAAGATCCGTATCAAACTTCTCAAATCGGGACAAGTTCGTTTCTTGGCGGATACCGCGAACCTCAATCAAGTCAATGCAGAACGTGATTTGACCACTACCGCTACGACTAAAACCAAAATGAAAGCGATGACCGATTCGGATTACATCATTACCGGAAATGTCCGCTCGATCAAAAAAGCCAACGATGACGTCAAAGACGTTTATTACAATGTATCCATGGAACTCGTCGACCCGCAAAGCGGAGAAATCCTATGGGCGGATGAAAAAGAGATTCGTAAAGTTACCGCAAAATCTTCGATGGGATGGTAAGTCATGAAACTCATTACATACGCACTTGCCGCTCTTTGCAGCACTTCGATAGTACTCAGTGCCGCTATCTTGAGCGATGGCGAGCAGGTAGAAGTCAAACCGTTAAGCTACAACTACACCGTTGTACAAAATTTTGAAAACAGTGTGGCGGAAGCTACCCATAATCAAGACGGTACTATCAAAGAAGATGAAAATGTTGAACATAGTTCTCATGTCAGCGGATCGGGATACTTCACCTACAATGCGAGCGGATCGGCAAAAGCAAGTATGAAGCGTGATAATGAGTACAAAGACTACAAAGAGCATCATAAAGTCACTGCGAGCACCTATAATGATACGGTCATGGTGGAAAAAATCATGTACTCGGACAAAATGACCAGTGTTATCGAAACTGCCCTCAACGATGCGGGCGTATCGATGTCCAAGTCGGGAGAATACGTTTTGAACGGCACTATTAAAACGATGCGCTGTAGTAAACCTCGCCTCGTCCCTGATGGAAGCAATGAACGTTATGCTATTTCTGCGACCACCGCAATCCATATTCAAGTTTCAAACAAAAAAACAGGTAAAGTCGTGTTTGCCAAAACATTTACGGGAACCGGACAACAAACCTTTAACATGAATGATCCCGTACCGGTCGATGATACTGTCGATATGTCCGTCGATGATTTAACCGCATCGATGATCGAAACCCTCACGGGCAAAAAAAGATCAGCGGAAGTGAATTATCAAGACTCACCGGGAAAACGACTCGTAGATTAACTAAAGGGTTCTGTATGAAATATTATACCGTCGGTTTATTCGCACTTGTCGCTTCGACATTGGCTCAATCAGAGATGCTTAATACAGGTAGTAATGATTATTATATGACACCGCCTGCATCCTACCCATCATCTCCTGTTGTAGAATCAATTTCTGTGCAAGAGCAATGCTGGTATGAACAAGTACCGATTAGCGGTGTTTCACAACCGGATGAAAATCCTAATGTCGCCGGTGCTGTCGTCGGAGGAATTATCGGCGGAATCGTCGGTCATCAATTCGGAAGCGGAAGCGGTAATACCGCCGCTACGGTAGCAGGAGCGGCGATAGGAACCGCAGTAGGTGCGAGTTCGGGAAACAATACCCCGACTACACCGCAATATCAGCTCATCCGCAAGTGCAATACGGTTCGCTGATTTTTCTCTTTCTTAGATCCCCTCAGAGGGATTGATCGTCTCCACCACATCCAAACCGAATCCGCTGAGTCCCGCAAAATCAGAAACTTTTGTCTCCGCGATAAGACGCATATGTTTAACCCCTAACGATTTGAGGATTTGAGCACCTATGCCATATTCTTTCATATTAACATGCTGATGGTGCGGTTTATTGATAAAGAGCATGACCCCGCTATTATGTTTGAGGTAGTTGATCGAATCGATCAAATGGGCATATTTACTTTGATTGAGGAGCAAATCTATATCGGGAACGACATTATGGACTTTGACGTTCGCCGTCTCCCCCGCTTTGTAGAAAACAACGGCGGTATGACGATTATCCTGATGGTCTGAAAATTCATACTTTTTGACGTGGACACCGAAAAACTCGATCTCTTCTTCCGAAATCGCTTTTACCAATGTCTCATTAGCAAGACGAAATTCGACAATATCAGAGATATAAACCGTTTTGAGATTGTGTTTGGCGGCAAATAGATCCAAATCATCACGACGAGCCATCGTTCCGTCTTCTTTCATAATCTCACAGATAACTGCCGATTCGGCTAAACCCGATAGTCGACAAAGGTCAACCGACCCTTCTGTATGACCGATACGAACCAGTGTCCCACCCTCTTTCGCGATCAATGGAAAAATATGCCCGGGAGCTACCAGTTCAGAGGGTTGCGAAAGGGGGTTCGCGAGGATTTTGATCGTCATATCGCGCTCTGCCGTAGAAATACCTGTGGTTGCCGCTGTAGCATCCACAGAGATCGTAAACGCCGTCTCATGCATGGATGTATTTGATTTGACCATCGGTTCAAGGCTAAGGCGCTTAGCGATGCTCGGGTTGATTGCGACACAGATCAACCCTTTGGCATGACTCGCCATGAAATTAACATGATCCGGTGTTGAAAAAACGGAGGCATAAACCAAATCCCCTTCATTCTCACGATCCTCATCATCCACCATGATAACCATTCGACCTTTTTTAAACTCTTCGATAGCATCCAATACACGTTGCACTGCTGACATTCAATACTCTTTTGTAATTAATATAGTAAGCAATTATAGGGTAAAAGGGTTAAAAAACTATCACAAACCAAAAAATGACCTTTTTTAATCGCGTTGTTTACGAAACACTTGACAAATTATTCAAAAATGTCTATAATTTCGGCCTCTTAACGAGAACATTGGGGTGTCGCCAAGCGGTAAGGCAACTGGTTTTGGTCCAGTCATTCGGGGGTTCGAATCCCTCCTCCCCATCCACCACTGTCAACTTTTAACACCGCGGAATAGAGCAGCCCGGTAGCTCGTCGGGCTCATAACCCGAAGGTCACAGGTTCAAATCCTGTTTCCGCAACCAACTACTAACGTCAACTACGATTAACTTTCAGAGCCTATCTTCTAACTCAGAATTTTTTTAAGACTTGATACAACTTTTTTCAAACTTCGTGTCGCGGAATAGAGCAGTCCGGTAGCTCGTCGGGCTCATAACCCGAAGGTCGTAGGTTCAAATCCTGCTTCCGCAACCAATTATAATTTCTTATATCCTTAAAAATTATTTCTACCTTAATCTTCCGACTATCTCTTAATGCAATCAGTGCTAAAACCTATAGCGAAAATTCCTCGAAGGAGAATTTTCATGAAACGGATCATCAGTATTTATACTGAACATAAAAACAGTATTCAATTTTACCTTCGTATGTGTATGGAAAATTTCCACCCTCTCTCAACGGATACAAAAGACATGCGCCGTTTTTTCGAAACCGACAAATCAGCGGAAGTCATTTATGCCGTCAATAACGCATTTATCCAAATTTCTCCCAGCTATGGTAGGAATTACATCGATGAAGATCGCAAAGATACCGATAAATCTTTTTATTTTAAGTGGGTGAATTTTGAAGAAGATTTCATCCATACCAGCAATCCCTATCTCCACCATGTAACGGGTCTTCCAACCTTAACGGTGGTAAAAAAAGAAAACGACTCCTACCTTGTCATCGATTTCGATATGCTCAAACTACTCGAAGAACTTCGCCTCATAGAGCACAACAGTGCGTATGAGCAAATTAACCGTTTTGTCATGGGGAGCGGCGGGTTGTTGCTGGGAATCGTATCGGTTTTTTTAATCTTTTACGGCGGATATATCTTTTACAGCATGCTTGTATCGCCTTTTTCCGCTGAAGCGGTAATGCATCAGATCTTTACCTCAATTATCTCTATTACGATCGGGCTTGCCATTTATGATCTTGCGAAGACGCTGATCGAGAATGAAGTTCTTTTCAAAACATTCAATTACGGCAACGACTTGCAAAACAAAACATTGAGTAAATTTCTAACCTCTATTATTATTGCCCTCTCCATCGAATCGTTGATGGCAGTATTCAAAATCGTGCTCGATGATTACAGCAAACTTATCAATGCTTTTTATTTAATTATCGGCGTAACATTACTCATCGTCGGAACCGGGATTTATAACCGTCTTTCCCGCCAGACAAAGTAAATTATCAGGGGTGCTCGTATGAAAGCATTTAGAAGATCGTTTAGCGAGTATTTTGCAAATAAGCGGATACAACAGACCCCTTATTATCTTATTTCACTTTTGACATTCAATATGATTGTTATTGTGACCTTCACCATAATCCTCCTCTATACCCTCGGATTCAACCGACAAAAAGATCGTTTGCAAGAACTCGTTGAGACGCAAGCCCTCATGATCCATATCGTTGCCGAGCAAGAGTTTATGTATCATAAGCCTGTCACACCGGAAAAAAGAAAACTACTCTCAGAAGATATTATCGGAAAAATATCCAATGCTCATTACCAATATGTAGGATTCGGAAAAACCGGTGAATTTACCCTAGGAAAACGTGAAGGGGATCAAATAGAGTTTTTAATCAAACAACGTCATTTCAAGATGGATAACCCAAAACCGATCCCATGGAATTCATCTCTAGGTGAACCGATGCGACGTGCGCTGAAAGGAGAAAAAGGGGTTGATATTCTCTATGATTATCGGGGTGCAGTCGTTTTGGCGGCATATCAACCGATCAAAGATTTAGGATGGGGGTTGGTCGCTAAAATCGATCTCAGCGAAATACGCGATCCCTATCTCGAAGCCGCAAAATATGCCATAGGTCTAACCCTCCTTTTAGCATTTGCGGGGAGCCTTGTTTTTTGGTATTTTCTCCATCCGCTAGTACAAGACATAGAAGATTCGCGCCACTTCAACCGTATGCTAATCAACAGCTCATCCGCGGGACTGGCACTATGTACGTTGGAGGGAAAAATTATCGATGCCAACAAAAGTTTTTTACGGATTATCGCATCGTGCACTAAATGTATCCGAAATATAAGCTATTTTGATCTGATAGCACATGACGTTGTCGAATCGGAAAAACAGCGGTTTCACGCCCTCAAACTAAACGGCCGTATAGACCCTTATGAAAGCGTCTATATCGATAGTGATAAAAAACGTGTCCCCGTTAAAATATCGGGTAAACTCATATCGATTAAGGGTTCACCCTTTGTATGGCTCAGTGTTGATAATATCACCCTTCAAAAAGCGTATGAGCAGAGATTGCTCACCGATTCTTTACATGATGTTTTGACAGAGCTCCCAAACCGTCTTTTCTTTAACCAGATTTTGAACCAAACTATTGAGCGGCATGAACGGGAACATAAATCCTTCGCACTGTTTTTTATCGATCTCAACCAGTTTAAAGAGATCAACGATACGTATGGGCATGAGTGCGGAGACATACTTCTCAAAACTGTGGCTCAGCGGTTAAAAGAAAATATACGTTCAAGTGATTTTGTCGCCCGTCTGGGTGGTGATGAATTCACCCTTATTATCGAATCAATCACCCATCATGAAGAGGCAATCTCGATCGCCAAAATGCTCATAAGCAAAACGAGGTACCCTATTGTAGTTGAAAATTGCTCCATAGCACCCTCACTCAGCATCGGAATCGCATTTTATCCTGAACATGGAAGTGATCCCTCTACACTGCTAAAGTCTGCCGATAAAGCGATGTATTTCGCAAAGCACCAAACCTCCGAACATTGCACCGTTTATAGTGGAGGATGAGAATAGGAGTTCATCACTAATGCTTCTGATTCAAATTGATACGTGAATAAATGGCAGGATTGAGCGGACATAGCATCTGAACAAAATTTGAAATATTCATTTGCTTTTTCCAATTCGTAATGAACCGTCACTTTCGTAATATGGTTCTCTTGTGCCAGTCGCCGAAGATTTATTTCCGATTCTATTTTCTCATCTACCTGTTTGGTCTCAAAATACAAATTTAGACATTGTTCAAGAATAGACCCTTCCATGTTAACTTTTAACTCATCGGTAAGATTTTTATTGGCGATAAAACTCGTATTTTTTGGGTTATGAGTACCTAAGGTGATCACTTTAAAAAGGTTATAATAGAGAAATGTATCGTCCTCATCATGAGCAGCATTTCCGGTTAAATCATTTATTTTTTTCGGTATAGCTTTGATATTATTGATAAATCCTATCGTATGGATAGAGGTATTTATCCCCAAATCAATCGCATAATACAGTAAGAAATCGTGAATATCCAAGGTGAATTTAGCCATGTCTTCGTAAATAAATGTGATGTACTTTCCTGTTGTAACCACTTGAGGTTTAACCGTATTTTTGGTTAACGCACATTTGTATATATCCAACTCGATTCTACGATTTGTTTTCTCTTTTCCTATTTCAAGATAAAGATATAGATTATTCCCTGAAAAGGAGTATTTTGGCTGTTTCAAAGTTGAAAAGCGTACTTTTGTTCGAGTCGCGATAAAATAGATGAATCGTGTATGGAGTTCATTTTCAACTTGATATTTCACGGTTGGATGCGATTCTTGTAAAAATTTTTGATTAGGGATAAAATCTTTTTTATCCTCTATCCATTCATACCAATACATATCACTGTGCATTAAATCAATGACCCATGATTCTTCTTCATTATGTGTATATCTATTTTCTGACACGGGGTTCCTTAAAATGCTATATTTGGCAAATATTCATCTACCGGTGCAGGTTTACCTAGCACGTAGCCTTGCACATAATTTATTCCTATGCTTTGAATACAATGGAGTATTTCATCGGAACTGACAAATTCTGCCACGGTCATAATCCCTAACTTTTCCGAAAAAACTTGAATCGCTTCTACGATCGTCGCCGTTCGGACATTGGATTCGACTTGACGAATGAGTGAACCGTCAATCTTGAGATAATCGATATTGAGTTGTGCAATGTTGATAAAGTTACTGTATCCTGTCCCAAAATCGTCTATGGCGATACGATACCCTTTTTCTTTTAACTCTTGGACTCTCATACCTAGTTGGACAAAATCATCAGCCATATCGGTTTCAAGGAGTTCTAAACACATCTGTGTGGCTACACTATCACTGATCTCATGTAACAAAATATCCAAGATCGAATTGTCATTCAATTCTCCGACTGAAATATTGAGCGATAACGTCGTATCAGGGGATTGGGTAATGATCTGGTTTGCACTTTGAATGATACGTTTGGTAAGACGCTGTTCTAACAGCGTAGAATGAATCGTCGGGAGAAAATAGTTAGGGGTGATAATTTTGCCATCTCTGGTTCGAATGCGAGCAAGCATCTCATAATGCGATAGTGCACAGTTATCACTATGATATATCGGCTGTAAAAATGGGACAAGTCTATCTTCGTCAAACGATTCTTTGACATCTATTAGCTTCATAAGCCCGACTTGCTGATCAATCCGTCTCTCTTCGTATTGTTCAATACGATTACGACCGTTATGTTTCGCGTGATAAAGGGCTATATCACTTTGTTTCAGAGCATCATCAAAAGAAGCGGCATTTTTAGTTTTGACATTAACCCCCATAGAAACACTCACATGGATCTCTTCCCCGTTTGGAAGTAACATATCTGAGTTATATATGGCATTGTGTATCCGTTTAGCGACGGAAAGGGTATCAAATGGGGCGGATGTATCGGGTCGTATAAGGAGGAGAAATTCTTCGCCCCCCATACGGATGACAAAGTCACGCCGTTTTCTCAGATGAGAAAGAATAATTTGTGCGACGTTATGCAAGATAACATCACCTGCATCATGACCGAACGTATCGTTAATCTTCTTAAAATGGTCAATATCAACGCTTATAATATGAAAATCCAGTAGATTATACGATGCACGTAAATCCTCTAAAAAATTGCGATTATGAACCTGAGTTAACGGATCTGTATGGAGCTTAGAATTGATAAAATAAAAACGAATCGCACTGAGGATAACAATCACGCCAATAAGAGTTAAAACAATTATGGTAATTTTCATCATCTGCTGTAACTCAGCCGACATATCATCAATAGCCTCTACACGTTGCATCATCAAATCAAAGACTAAAACTGCTTGAACCTTACCATCGACTTTGATAGGTCGGATATGGGTAACACCGATGGAAGCGAATTGAGATGAATAAATATTATGCACTTCTCCTCTGCGAATACTCTCCATCCACTCCTCATCAAATGCTTCAAAACGTTGCCCCGGACGGGCTCGTTCATCGCCGCTAGATGCATCCGCCAGATAACGCAAAGTCTCTCCATCGGGATAGAGTAGATATATATAGCCGATAGCAGGAGTTTTCAATACACGCATACTTGATTCGACGGCATCGCGCAGTACTGAATCATTCAAAAGTTTTTCAGAAAGATTCCCCTCCTTCGCCCCGATAACCTCCAATGAGTGTGCTATATTCTCCGCCATTATAGAGGGTTCGGATAGGGATGTTTCGATCAGTTGATGTGATATTTTTTCGGTTTGACTGACCATATGGAATTGAAAATAGATAACGGAACCGAGAAATAGTAACAGTGTTCCGAGTATCCATGATGATCGATGGATCAATAGCTTAAAAAAGGTCATTAGTAGATTCGCTCATCAATATGTTTCGCGTATTCATTGTTCAAGCGTACCTTCTTTTCAGCTAATCGAGAGCGGATAAATACCAGATTAGGGCGGCCCTTTTGCCAGTAAAATGCTCCGATAGCTTCGGAAAGTTCATTTAACAAACTGTATTTTGTCACGAGAATAATCTGATTTTTACACCCTTGTATTTGATTGATCGAACTAACAATCGCTATGTCGGCATCAGAACACTCATGTACGGTATCGGATTGACTCAAATAGCTATCGTATGAGCGACCGTATGTCGGATCATAGATTTTTACCCGCTCCTTGTTGACCAAATCCACCGCCAATTTATCCATCATTTTCGCATGCAATTTAAGATCGCTTTCCAGCGCCAGTAGATTAGCCGCTAGTGTGAAATAGAGTAGGAATCGTCTCATTAGAAGCTCCACTCAAACTGCGCTAAAATTCGTGGGCGATCATAAAGGAGTGAGGTAAACGTGGGACCCATCAATAGCGTCTCTTGCGCTGCACCAAAAAGATTTTCCCCTTTGAGTTTGAGAGTTTGCGTACGATTGATCGGAAACGTAGCCCCTAGATTAATCCGATACCCCTCATCAACTCGGTATCCGCCATAAGTGGTGTAACCGCTGCGGTAAATAACCTCTCCCATGAAATCAATATCATTCCACATGCTCACACCGCGAAGGTACCCACCATTAGGTGCACTGTAAGGATCACTGCCTGATATGGATGTCGTATGTGCTCCAAAATCGATTTTGCTTTCAGATGAAACCGAATAACTCCCATCTAAACCAAACGCACGCTGTTTTGGAGAAGAATCCATATTCTCGGCAACCATCGTTGTCGGATTGAGAGCTATAAAGTAATAATCTCGAGAGAGTGCAACTGAAGCTTGAAGTCTCCAATCCTCTGCTTTGTATTCGCTTGTCCAAGACACCACATCTAATTGCTCTGGTTTAAGCTGTTTAGCGCTGTCCGACATCAAAATATTGGCAAAAACAGGAGGTAGTTCCGTATGACTTGCAAAAAGTTTATGCGTCCAATGAGCATCATCGAGCATCACGATACCGCCATGAAAGTTCATAGTCTTTTCCGTATCATAAAGATTGCTGTAGCGGGCATGATCCATCTTGGCTCCCGCTTTGACCCAGATTCCTCTAGAGAGTTCATATCCCGCTTCGGCGATCAACGATCCGGTTTGTTTGGAGTCCATGATCGGAACGACGGTTTTGAGATCAACGGTAGTCGGAGTAAACATCACCGTATAGCCATTAGCTTGTAATAGCGATTGATCTCCTGAGACATACTTATAGCTTGTCCCTAGAAACAAATCCCAATCAGAACCTTTCCATGTTTTTCGTAAAAATGCGCTCTCCTGCTGAATCTTATAACTTTGATCGAACGAGGTTCCGAGCATAAGTCCGGCTCTTGCCATCGGAGGAAAAAACAACGAGCCGCGTTCACTTTGATCGGCACTGATTTGGTTATAAGAGAGGGTTAATAAAAAGGTCGGATCATTGAGTAAGGATTGGGTTATATTCGCATAAAACTGGCTTGTCTTATAATACCCACTGCTCGGATGAAAGTCGATTGCGCTCCCGCTGAAAAGATCTTGATTGAGCGATATATAACCCGCATTGATCGATGTCGTTTCACTGTTCAATGTTCCAATAAGATACTTTCTTCGTCGTTCATGGGATATATCGACACCGTTTAACTCGTATTTTTGAGTATCGTTTAGAGTTCCTGCACCATAGAGCGTACTATTCCATTTTTCACCGACAGCCCCATAAAATAGCCCCGCTTCACGATCCCCCCGATCGGAGAGGGAGAGGCGTGCCATTGTCCCCTCATTACGATGAGGATCTTTGGTATACATTTTAATGATAAATATCCCAGGCTCATTCCCCAGAGCAAATGCACCGCTATTTTCGTAGAGTTCAATATGATCGATCATCTCCAGCGGAAGTTCACTCCATTGGATCATTGCTGTCCCAACGGCACACGTTCCGACATCCTGATCATCGAGATAGAGACGGACATAGGTTGTCGGATCAAACCGTGTGGTTGCGGCGTTTGGGCTTCCCCAACCGTATCGTCCTACTTCGTAGTTAACAAAATGTATCCCCTTAAGCAAATCGGAGAGTTTATAATAATGATAGCGTTCTATATCTTCACGGGTATAGGTGCTAACATGTCCTAGTGCTTCTATACGAGTTTTATTAGAGAGATCCGAAGCATCACGGTACTCTGCTAGGAGTGACGTAATATCTGATTCATGTGCAGATAGGATGAGTGCTGTTAGTGAGAGTGAATATCCAATTTTTTTCATAAATTACCGCTTATTCTTTTTAAAAGTATTTTGTATGCCCCATATCAGCATCAAAATGAACAACCCGATAAACACCATTTCAAATGTATGTTGTGTTAATCCTATAAATACCATAGTAGAAATGCTTTCCCAAACAATACAGAAAAAATCCATCGTATCCGATAGTAATGATGGCTGTATCGAATCCATAAGAACCTCAATTAATGTAATAAAATTTAACAAACCTAAATGATGGACTATCCTGATGTGCAATAATACAAATTTTTCGGTCACATATCCGTCTCAATTTGTCGCCAATATATGACCGTTACATAGCTACAATGTCTTACAGGAAAGAACCGAAAGGAGAGATTATGAAATTTTTAGTGGTAGATGATAGCTCGACAATGCGCCGTATCATCAAAAATACCCTTTCACGACTCGGACATGAAAATGTGCTTGAAGGGGAAAACGGCGTAGAGGGATGGTCTGTTCTGAATGCTGATCCCAAGATTGATATGCTGATTACGGATTGGAATATGCCGGAAATGAATGGGCTGGAGTTGGTAAAAAAAGTACGTTCAGATGCACGTTTTGCTAGTTTGCCTATCATAATGGTAACTACCGAGGGGGGAAAGACAGAAGTCATTACCGCTCTCAAAGCGGGCGTGAACAATTATATTGTCAAACCGTTTACCCCTCAGGTACTCAAAGAGAAGCTGAGCGCCGTTTTAGGATAAACGCTAGAGTTCTCCCCCTCCTCGGATTATGTCCAATCCGTATTTGTCCCTCACCTGTGTCAACGCATCGGTGAGATGACGCATTTTGGTATCGTTGTCTATTTCGAGTAAATCGAAACTTTTGGGATCATGTCGGGTGAACTTGTTCGCACTCATCCCGATGTAACGGACACTGCTATGAGGATAGAGATCGAGCTCTCTAAATTTTTCAATCGAAAAGTGCTGCAAAAACTGCTCATTAAACAAGCGATAGAGGGTATATTGTTTTTTGGAGCTGAGCCCGTTTTCATACCCCAATGAAAAAGCGTAGGTGGTCGGATTGACCCCTAGCTTCATAATCGTATGACTCCAATGACGCACTAAAATATGGATACGGCGATAGAGCTCATCGCGGCTCTCTATCGGGTGATCCATAGATCGCGACATACCTATCCCTTTTCGGGATCGCTTCGATTGTACAGGTTCATGATCCTGCCCCCTAAAGCGTTGGTACAGATCCGTTCCCGCCCTCCCCCACGATTGGATCAAGCTCTGTGATCTCCACGCATCGCCGATGGTTTTTATGCCGTATCGAGCCATTTTAGCGGAAAATGATTTCCCGACCCCCGGAAACTCTCCTATGGGAATATCTTTGACAAACGACTCGATTTCATTCTCTTTAACCAAACGAACACCGTAAGGCTTCGCCGCCGAAGTCGCCAGTTTCGCGATCCATTTGGAACTGCTCGCACCGATGGAAACGGGGAGCTTAAATTGCATCGTTATTTGGTGCTGAAGATCTCGAATAAAATCATACGTATCCTCCGGCGCGATCCATCCGCTCAAATCGCCGAACATCTCATCGATACTGTATTGCTCCATAACGGGAACAACACTCGATATATATTCCATCAGCTCATGACTCATTGTGTGATAGAGCAGATGGTTCGGCGGAAGAAGAATGAGATGAGGGCAAAGACGTAGCGCTTCATGTACGCTCATCGCGGTTTTGACCCCGTATGCACGCGCTTCATAACTCGCGGTTGTGATGATTCCGCGCAGAGTATCGCCGTCTTTGAAATAGTCTCGGCTATCATACCTAGCATGAAACAGCGAGGGGACAAACGCTCCGCTGTTGATATTCATCAGTTTTTTATCCGCAATAGGTTTTTTATCGAAGATAAACGGATCTCCCCGCCCTCCGACCGCGACACATTTTCCCTCCAATGAGGGGTTTAGTACCCGTTCGCACGATGCAAAAAAACAATCAAGATCTAAATGGATAATCATAGAATGCATCATAGTGCGATCCGAATCATCCTCTCATTTTTCTGTCAGATTGACATATCGCCTACAGTAATTCGAGTTTGTATAAAAAGAGCCGCTCTTTGTACGATGGGACATCAAGTTCCTGACGGTATTTGGCGATAACACGGCGCACCATTTTGACCCCGAACCGCTCTTCGATCATCTCATGGAGCACTTTGTCGCTGAACGGATCGTCTTTGTTTTCGCTTCCCACCAGCCGTTTGAGAAAGTGTTTGATCTCCGACGTGGAGACTTCCCCGATCGAATTGGAAAAAAAGTCTTTGAATGCAAAGAGCCCCCGCTCGGTTTGGATGTATTTATCGGCGATAGCACGGGAGATCGTCGATTCGTTAAATCCCAGCTCATCAGCGACATCCTGAAGACGCAGCGGTTTGAGCTCACCCCCCATGAAAAAGCCGTATTGCTTCTCAAGAAGCACCAGTGCCACGTTATAGAGGGTCGCTTTACGCAAATCGAGCAGTTTGACCAATTCACGCGCCTCTTTGAATTTTTGACGGGCAAAGTTATCGTATTTATCGATCAGATTGACCTGAAGATCGGGATAAAACGCATGGTTGATACGGATGTTCAGCTCTGAACCTGAAAATTCGACGAACAGATCGGGGGTTATTTGAGCTTCGGGTTCCATATACTCCAGCGCCGGAGGATTGCGTAGTTGCTGTAATATATGCTTGGCATCACCCAAACGGGGATGCTTTATAAATTTCTCCATTTTATCAAACTGCAAGATCATAGCACTCAGTAAAATAGAGAGTTCATCATCCAAATCATAATCGGTGAGCTGAAATAAAAACGACTCTTTGTAATCCACGGCACCGACACCCGAGGGTTCCAAATGGGCAAACCGCTGACGTACCCTCTCTACGGTATGCGCATCGGTGTCGCACTGCTGAGCTACCTCTTCGACAGAGCCCTCAAAATACCCCTCATCACTGATATAGTAGACAATCTGACGGGCGATCTTTTGCGAAATAGGTGTCGGGAATAACGGGGCTACGATCTGTTCATCGAGTTTTTCATACAATGAGGTAGATGAGATACTCAGCCACTCGATTTGATCGCTGGATGAGTTGGAGACGTAGTTTTGAAATGCACCGTACGCCGCACTCCCCCCTACCCCTGAGGAGGATTCTTCAAATCCCGATTTTACCTCTAAACATGGGTTTTCATTTGTAATGACCTGCAAATGTTTTTCGAGATCATTGAGAGAACATTGTAAAAGGGGAAGCCATGTTTGCATTGATAGACGGGGAAGTTGTTTTTGTTTATAAGAGAGTGATGTTTGCATAATAAGCCACCTAAAAAAATACACATTTATACAAAGCAATGCATATTTTGTTCTTATGAAAATTATAGGCTTTATTTAGGCAAAGTATTGATCAAAAAATAGGCAATTAAAGGATAATTGTCATGCTGAACTGGATTCAGCATCTCATCATCAGACCCCGAATCAAGTTCGGGGTGACACTATTTAGTATTTAATACGTACCAAACCGTTTGGCGATACGACTTTCATTTGACAAGCAAGACGAGCTTTCGGATTGCTTTCATTGAGTGTTTTTAGTACCGCTTTCTCTTTATCAGTAACGGGGCTCATGTACTCCATCCCTGATTCGATCATTACGACACAAGTACCGCATTCACCGTCACGGCATCCGAACGGAAGCGCACTACCTGAAGCTTCAACGATGTCTTGGATCGTTTTGCCCGGTATGACGTTGATCGCCAAAAAGTCATTCATAATTTCTACACGTGTTGTCATCCCAACTCCTTTGTTGATTACGATTATTTAGCCGCGAGGGCACCAATTTGATACAGTATGCAAAAATCTCAGAAAAGTGTTGTTTATTCCCCCTCTTCTTGAGATTGCGCCGCTTTCTGGGCAGCTCGTGCGGCACGGTGTTCTTTGATCCAGCGCAGCTCTTCTGCTACTTCGTCGTAACCGTCATCTTCGAGGGCACTCTCCAGTTCCGCTTCACGGCATCCGAAGATAAACCCCTCCTCGATAAAATTGACCTCATAGATACGGATCGTCTGTAAAAAGTCACCGATTTTTCGGACATACCCCTCGGCTCCCGCTTCGATCAATACATCGCCGACCTGCGCATAGGGATAGGTTCCGTCATTTCGGATCGATTTCGTCAGTCGAACCCGCTCGCCGACTCGGTAGAGAGACAAAATCTCATCTTTGGTCGACATCTTATAGAGGTTTGTTTTACGTGCTTCATCATTGATGGGCATATTATCATCAGAAGCTAATGGTTGTTTGGCTTGTACAGGCATGGACTCCATTGCTCACCTCCTCAATAGTGCTACAGCTGCTTGAGGTAGAACAGGTTCCGCAAGCGCTCGGTTTATCAAACATTTCCCACACATCGGCGGCTGAGGGGCTATAGCCGTTCTCAAAATTTTTGTAGACGGTGAGCAGAGCAAAACGGTAATATTCGAGCAATTTCGTATCGCTCCCCA
>NZ_DASUIQ010000066.1:0-16687 GCF_036279695.1 Sulfuricurvum sp. | reverse complement strand
AGACGGGACGAAAAAAGAGGTGGTTTTGGTTGAGTATCCCAAAGAGGGGTTATGGGTTCCCGCCTATTTGCTCAACCGTCATGAAAATATTTGTGTTCTTTTTATCCCGACCTCTCCGAACCCGACGAGCGGATATACGGTTTTGGTCGATGAAGCGTTGATCAAAAAGACGACCTTGACCTTACAAGAAGCCTCGTCGTTTATTATCAGTATGGGTGCCGATTTTCCTCAAAAAGAAGATGTGTCAGCGCTTATTCAAACTCATCAAACTTCGGTTCAGGGGCATTAAACCGTTCGCTGAGGTGTTTTTGATAGCGGGGGGCATGGTCGAAAAGTTTACGCAATGCCCATGTGCCATGCGTTTCACTTAGCGATGAATCGACGACGACATAGGAGAGGTAGACGGTGTTTTCGTTGATCGAAAATTGGAGCCGCTCTAAAATAGCGTTTTCACTCAGCAGATAATCATACAGCGCTTCGATATTCTCCTGCGGGATACGACAGAGGGCCGAATCGGCGATCACGATCCCGTTGTCGTAGTAGTTGATGTCGATTCGGGTTGAACCCGATTCAAACCGCCAGCTTCGCTGACTCCGTCTGGCGAGGGTAACATTGATCTTCAGCGTCCCTAAAATCTTCTCGATGAGGGCAACGACACCGGAGGGTTTATACCCCTCGCGTCTACGTTTGGCAACGTCGAGTTTTGAGCCGCATTTAGGGCAATAGTCGTTTTGGATGGTCGGCTCATGGATCAGATTTTTGCACGATCCGCATCGGATGACATCATCGGTTTTCAGCGCTTTGAATTGATCGAGCGCCTCTTTGAGGGTGTACGAGGGGAGGGCGAAGCCCAAATTATTGGAATTTTGGATGATAAAGGTATTGACCCCGATCACCTCCGCCGAATCATTGAGAAGCGGCCCACCGCTGTTTCCGGGATTGATGGCGGCATCGAACTGGATGTACTCGACCTCGCCTTGAAGCCGTGAAGCTTTGGAGACGATCCCCTCTGTGGTGGAGTAGTTGAGCCCGTAGGGGTGCCCGATAGCGATGACACTGTCTCCGTCGATAACGCTAGATTCGGAGAGTGTCAACGGATTTTTGTGCTCTATCGGAACCGGTGAGCGGATAAATGCCAGATCGAATGCCGGATCGTCATAGATCACCGTTCCGATGGTTTTGGGGAGGGTTTTGGTGCTGATAAGCGCCTCTTTAAGACCGCTCACCACGTGCGAGTTGGTGATGATAAGCCCGTCGATCAAAAATCCGCTTCCGCTTCCGTAGGGATTGGTGATTTGGACAATGCTTTCGATCGTCTGTTCGACCATTTTTTGGGTGGTTGTATTCACACTTACACCTCCGTATAATCGAGATTTTTGATTTGAAGATAAAAGCTTTGGCTAAAATGATCCAAATCGGCATAGTTGATGTGTTCGGAAAAATCGCTTAGCCCCTTGTATCGGCTCATATACGGTTCTATCGATTCTCGAATACGCTGTGCGATCAACGTTTCGTTAAAGATTTTGGTGTGCGGATCATACAGAGGTGTCTCCCCCTCGGCTTTGAAAAAATCACAGACGTAGATTTCGACATGCAGATGCAAGAGTGCGCGCAATGAGGGATGAAGCCCGTAGTTATAGAGTATGTAGAGAGAGATATAGCGATAAATGACACTGATGACATAGTTGGATCGGTTGTTTTTGTACCAGCGCACTTTGCTGAGGGATTCGTCGATAAAGGCGGCAATCTCATCATGCATCGCTTGATCAAACGGAGAGAAGGTATAGGCCGAATCGTAAAACTGTGTTGCGTAGGTTTCTCGCTCCATCGCCGTGAGCTCACGGAGGAACTGTTCCAAATCGGCATTTTTATCTTCGGTCAGTTTCTCATCATCCATAAAATAGCCGTTGATCTTTTCGGCGATATTTTTGGCCATTTTTTTGTGGGGGAGGAGGAGATAGTCGATCTGAAGCAGCAGTGCGAGATAGCTAAAGGAGGTCATCCCCGTATTGTCATTGGATAAAAGACCGATGAGACTCTGCGTCGTCTCTTTGATCCACTGTTGCATGAAATCGTAATGTCGATCGATTTTTTCGCGGGGGATGGTGAGAATATGGTCTGTTTCCAACAGTGCGGATTCATCAAACTCTCCGGCGATAAACTCTTTTTCAAAATCGGCGTTGAGGGCGATTTCGCGGAGGGGATAAAATATTTTTTGGGGGGTGATCGTAGCGTTGTCGAGACGGATGGAGAGTTTGATCGCACCGTTTTCTTCGCTGAAACGGCAGTAGGTGAGTTGAAAATCCCGTTCTAAAAAATGGCGCTTGATGGCAACGTGGAGCTTAGAGCTTAGGGCAATATCGGCGTACGCTTCAAGGGATGTTTGGGTGACAACCCCTTTGATAAGGGCATATCCTTGGATGAGGGTGAAATGCAGTGCATCTTCTCCTCGCTCGATCGTGAGATGTTCTGAGGGGTAGCTGCATTTTTGGTGGAGAAGCGACGATAAAAAAAACGTATAACCGTTTAAAATGTCGCCGTCGATAAAAGCGGCGGATGAACGCTCGAAAAGCTCTCTCTCCTCGGAGTTGGGAAGGGCATGAATCCCGCGCCCGTAACGGGGGGCTCGGTGCATCGGAAGAGGATTGAACCACGCTTTTAATGTCTCAAACAGCTTCACCGTATTTTCCTTTGTCCATAATTGCCCTTAGTGTAATCAAAGCAACCTTAAAGCGACAATAAAGTATAATACGCGTAATTTAAAGGGCACATCGAAGATGCTTTATAGGGAGTTGTATGGGCTATAAGCGCGTTTTGGTAAAATTCTCGGGTGAGGCATTGGCCGGCGAAAACGGTCACGGTATCGATACAAAAATCCTAAAATTTATCGCAGGGGAGATCAAAACTCTCGTCGATGCGGGGATTGAAGTGGGTATCGTTATCGGCGGCGGTAACATCATTCGCGGTGTTACGGCGGCGGCAGACGGTATTATCCGTCGAACCTCAGGTGACTACATGGGGATGCTGGCTACCGTGATTAATGCGATCGCGATGCAAGAAGCGTGTGAACACGAAGGGATGCAGGTTCGCGTTCAAAGTGCGATCAAAATGGAGCAAATTGCCGAAGCGTTTATCGTTCGCCGTGCAACGCGCCATTTGGAGCGCGGTCGTGTCGTTGTTTTCGCAGCAGGTACCGGAAACCCGTTTTTTACGACCGATACGGCGGCAACGCTTCGTGCGATCGAAATCGGTGCGGAAGTGATCATCAAAGCGACCAAAGTAGACGGTGTCTACACCAAAGACCCTAAGAAATTTGAGGATGCGATCAAGCTTCCGACACTAGGGTATGAAGAAGCATTGCAAGACAACATCAAAGTGATGGATGACACCTCTATCGCATTGGCGAAAGAGAACAAATTGCCGATCATCGTGTGTGATATGTTCACTCCGGGTAATCTTCTTGAAATCATTCAGGGCAACTTTGAGCGTTGCTCAATCGTAAAATAAATCTCAACCTAAGGAAAAACCATGAGACTCGAACAACTAACCGCAAAAGCACTTGAAACTGCCAACATCGACCGTTACCAATTGGCAATCGCCGTAGCAAAACGCTCAGAGGAGCTTCTTAACGGAGCAACGACAAAACTTAATGTGGACGTAAAAAAAGCCAAAACGGCTGATATCGCTTTGATGGAGATTGCCGAGGGGCATATCGTTGTCAAAGGTTTTGTTGCCAGAGACTAATTTACAAGCAAAGCGGCATCATTGAACACCATCGACATAGAACAAGTAACGCAAATCAATGATGTTGAAGGTGCTATAGAGCACCTTTACAAACATATTCCCTCCTCTGCCGCCATCCAAAACGCCCTCTCTTTTGCGCAACAAGCCCATCAGGATCAGACTCGAAAAAGCGGCGAACCCTATATCATTCACCCTGTTTTAGTCGCATCGATCGTTGCGAACATCACGGGGGATGAAGCGATGGTCATCGCCGCATTGTTGCACGATGTGGTCGAAGATACCCACATCGGGATTGATGAGATCGACCGTGATTACGGTCCTGACGTCGCCCATCTGGTCGAGGGGTTGACAAAGATCGATATGATCCGAGATGCGCAGCTTATCCCGTCTCATTCGGATGAAAAACTGGTTGTTTCGGCGTTGTCGTTTCGCAAAATGCTCGTCGCATCGATCGAAGATGTACGGGTTTTGGTGGTCAAGTTGTGCGACCGTCTCCATAATATGCTCACCTTGGGGGCTTTGGCACCTGCAAAGCAACATCGTATCGCCGAAGAGACGTTGGTCGTTTATGCCCCAATCGCAAGCCGATTAGGGATCTCCTTTCTCAAAAACCTCTTGGAAGATTTGAGTTTTCAATATCTCTTTAGCGAAGAGAAACAAGCGATCGACATGTATATGGAAGAGAACTTCCGATCCATCACTGCCCGCTTGAATGATTTTTGCGAAAAGCTGACCAAAATGATGTTGGAGAACGGTTTTAATGAGGATGATTTTGAAATTCTCAGCCGTGTCAAGCATCACTACTCCATTTACCTCAAAATGCAGCGCAAAGGGATCAGCATCGATGAGATTCTGGACCTCTTAGCGGTTCGTATTCTGGTCAAAAAGCCTCTCGACTGCTACCGTGTTTTGGGAATGGTTCATCTGAATTTTCAGCCGCTCTCTTCGCGCTTCAAAGACTATATTTCGATTCCCAAAGAGAACGGCTATCAAACCCTTCACACCTCTGTTTTTGATTCGACGGCGATTTTTGAGGTGCAGATTCGTACCTATGAGATGCATAAAACCGCCGAACTCGGGGTCGCCGCGCACTGGAAATACAAAAGCGGCGGGAATAACCCGATCAGTCTCGACTGGCTCCATAATCTTCAATACCAGAACGAATCGGTTGAAGCGTTTTACGAATTGATTAAGAATGACCTTTTCAGCGAAGACATCAGCGTATTCTCCCCGAAAGGCAAACCGTTTACCCTCCCTCGCGGTGCGGTGGCTCTTGATTTTGCCTATGCCGTCCATACCGAGATAGGAGACAGTGCCGAGGGGTGTTTGATCAACAAAGAGAAAGCGTCGCTTTTGAGTGAACTGCACAACGGCGATATTGTCAAAATCACGACGGCATCGAAAAAAATCAATCGATGCAGCTGGATCGATTCGGTCAAAACCTCCCGTGCCAAAGCGAGTATGCGTGCCAACTGCAATCAGCGAATTCGCTCTATCGATACCGAGACGGGGATCAATATTTTGAGCACTATTTTTAATATGGACCCGCTCCGAATCGAAGAGCTGTTTGTTCGATACCATACGGAAGATCAGCGTCACCGAATCCCGAGCGAACTGGATCTTCTCAAAGAGACGGTGAACCGCTTTACTCAGGAGTTAGGAGAGAGCAACCGTTTTAGTTTTCTCTCCCGAAACCGCTTCCGATTAAAACCGTATGTGTTTGCTTCGTTGGAGATCTATTCCAACAGCAGTATCGGCGATGCGGTATTTGATTATTGCTGTCACCCAAAAACAGGGGATGAGATCGTCGCCTTTTTGCAAGAGGGGAAAGCCCATATCCACCATAAAATGTGTAAAAACGCTTCGGCTATGATAGACCGAAGAGAACCGATGGTGTATGTGCGCTGGAAAGCACAGCACTATTTCCGCTACCATCTCATCATCAGTATGCAAAGCGCTCAAGGCTCTCTAGCCGACTTGCTCACCTACATGGCAAAAATGGGCGCCGATATTAACTCGATTGAACTGGGTAAAGAGAAATCGGAGCATACCCAGTATTGTGAAATGGAGTTTCAAACCCTAGAAGCGGATATTAATCGGCTTCGCTCCAAACTGGAGAAAAAAGGGAAAATCATACAATTTTTTCGTACCGACGACGCGTATCGAAACCAAGGATAAATCATGATTCAAACAGCCTTACGAGAGATTAAACGAGGAACTGCCGAGATTATCGACGAAGCACGGCTTGAGACATTGCTCAAAAACTATTTTGAAAAAGGGGAAACCTATACGGTTAAAGCGGGATTCGATCCGACCGCCCCCGATCTGCATTTAGGGCATACCGTATTGCTTCAAAAACTCGCCGCGTTTCAAAAATTCGGGGCGCATATCCAGTTTTTGATCGGAGATTTCACAGCACAAATCGGTGATCCGACCGGTAAAAGCGAAACCCGTAAAAAATTGCTTCCCGCACAGATTCAAGAAAACGCAAAAAGCTACAAAGAACAAGTGTTTAAAATCCTTGATCCTGAAAAAACGAGCGTCGTTTTCAACGCGGAGTGGATCAACCCTCTCGGTGCGGCGGGGATGTTGGAACTCACCACCACCTATAATGTCGCACGGATGCTAGAGCGGGATGATTTCGATAAACGTCATAAGGCAGGAATTTCAATCTCGATCAGCGAGTTTTTATACCCGCTTTTACAAGGATACGACAGTGTCCATTTGAAAAGTGACGTTGAGATCGGGGGGACGGATCAGAAGTTCAATCTTCTGATGGGACGCCATTTGCAACGGGTCTATGAGATCGGGAAAGAACAAGCCGTTCTTATGATGCCGATTTTAGAGGGTCTTGACGGCGTTCAGAAAATGTCCAAATCGTTGAACAATTACATCGCGGTTGCCGATGAGCCAAACGAAATGTTCGGCAAGGTGCTCAGTATCAGCGATACCTTGATGTGGCGTTATTTTGAGCTTTTGAGTACGTTGAGTCTTGATGAGATTGAAGCGCTAAAAGTGGGTGTCGAAAACGGCTCACTCCATCCGAAAAAAGTAAAAGAGTCTTTGGCGTTAGAGATCACGACACGATTCCACTCTGAAGAGGCGGCGTTAGGTGCCCAAGCCGAGTTTGAACGTGTTCATGCCCAAAGTGAGATTCCGAGCGAAATGGATGAGTTTACTATGGAGGGTCCGATCTGGGTAGCAAAAGCACTCGTTGACTGCGCCCTTAGCCCCTCAACTTCACAAGCCCGTCGCGAGATTAAGCAAGGCTCTGTTAAAATCGATCAAAATAAACTAAGCGATGAGCAATACCAACTTGAAGCGGGTGAATACATCCTTCAAGTGGGAAAACGAAAATTTGCGCGATTAAAGGTAACCCAATGAGCTTAAAACCAATTCAAATCGGCAAGCACACCATTAAAATTCCTATCGTTCAAGGGGGAATGGGTGTTGGAATCAGCTGGGACCGCCTTGCGGGAAATGTCTCTTTAGAAGGGGGACTGGGTGTCATCAGTTCCGTCGGTACGGGATATTATGAAGATAAGATTTACGCGGATAAACTCATTGCCAACCGTCCTCTGGATGCTGAGAATTTCTACTCGAAAAAAGGGCTGGATGCGATTGTCAAAAATGCCCGTAAAATTTGTGGCGATGCACCATTGGCATGTAACATTCTCTATGCGATCAACGATTACGGCAGAGTCGTAACCGATGCGTGTGAAGCAGGGGTCGATATTATTATTACCGGTGCCGGATTACCGACCAATATGCCCGAATTTACGGTCGATTATCCCGATGTCGCATTGGTACCGATCGTATCATCCCCCAAAGCGCTCTCTATCATCTGCAAACGTTGGCAAAAACGGTATAACCGTCTTCCTGATGCGGTGATTTTAGAAGGACCTCTGAGCGGCGGACACCAAGGGTTTACTTATGAGCAGTGCGCGATGGAAGAGTACCAACTTGAAAATCTCGTAGCTCCTGTTGTCGAAGAAGCGGCGCTATGGGGAAATATTCCGGTTTTTGCCGCAGGGGGAATCTGGGATAAAAACGATATTGATAAAATGGTAGCCTTGGGTGCGTCAGGTGTTCAAATGGGGACCCGTTTTATCGGAACATTCGAATGTGATGCGCATGAAAACTTCAAACAGGTTCTCATCGATGCCAAAGAAGAGGACATCACCCTGATGAAATCTCCGGTCGGTTATCCGGCGCGCGGTGTCAGAACAAATCTACGTGATCTTATCGATACCCGAACCGGTCCTTCGATCAAATGTATCTCGAACTGTGTCGCTCCGTGTAATCGCGGTGTAGAAGCCAAAGAGGTCGGTTTTTGTATTGCCGATCGCCTCAGTGACGCCTATCTCGGAGATAAAGAACTCGGATTATTCTTTTCGGGAAGCAACGGCTATCGTATCGATAAAATTATCTCCGTCAAAGAGTTGATGGAAAAACTCACTCACGGGGAGTAGTATCAGCGTGCTGATTCGTTTTTTCTTTATTGCCGTATTGATGATGAGCACTTTAATGGGTGCAAGCTTGTCAGAACGCTTGGACTCCGCTAAAAAAGCGCTAGAGAGCAATGATGAAATCGAGCAGTTCCGGGGCTATAATGAGTATAAAACACTTTATCTGCGTGCGATGCTTGATAAAAACAGTTCGCTTGCGGCAGAAGCTCTCGAGGGGATCGTAAGCGGAGGGGAAAAGCTAGGTATCGATGTCAAAAAGTATCAAGCTGATCTGGCAAAATCCAAAGGTTACACCCCAAAGAGCGAACCGCTGGCAAAAACTGCAACCGCATCTCCCAAGACGTCAGATACTTCTGTCCCTTCCGTTATTTATGACAAAACATTCAAACCCGCATTGGTCGCGAATAAATTAACGACTCCTGAAAAATTCAACACCCCAGAACCCGAAAAAATGATCAAAGTTGAACCGATTAAGGCTTCAAATGAGATAACGCTGAGTATGCGTCACCGATTACTCAATACCCAGTGGAAAGATAACGGGTTGGAACTTCTTTTTGACTCACCGATTCAGCCCTCTGAAGTCCGTATGTCCAAAATTATCGAGGCGGATAAGAAACGATACCGCTACATTATTGATATTGACTCTTCGACCCTCTCCAAAAGCCAAACGTTGGAACATCAGAAAATTAACCGTATTCAGATGGCGCAGTACAATGCTAAAACGCTCCGCCTTGTACTCGAACACGATCATCCGATTACGATAAAAACGACTCCAAAAGCATCATCGCTCTATATTGATCTCTCATTAGAACCGCCTAAAATTACCGCTCCCCTTGCATCAACACCGACCACGAAGCCGGAAGTCCAAGCTCCTCCGCTAATCGCGGCACTCCCACCTCTTTTGAGTGTAACGCCGCGAGATCGAAGTAAAAAAATCATCGTAATCGATCCGGGACACGGGGGAAAAGACAGCGGTGCTATCGGCAACGGTTTTATGGAAAAAGACATTGTACTGCAAATCGGATCTCAACTTACCGAAAAACTCCGTGCACAGGGGTATACGGTTTATATGACCCGAAGCAACGATACGTTTATCGAACTCAAAGACCGTACGAAATTTGCTAATGATAAAGAGGCGGATCTCTTTATCTCCGTCCATGCCAACTCTATCCCAAAAACATCCGATCCTTTAGCCGCACAGGGGCTTGAGACCTATTTTCTCTCTCCGACGCGCAGTGAGCGATCTATGAGAGTTGCCGCACTCGAAAACTCCGAAGATATGGAAGAGATGGGGCAATACGGCAAGTTGAGTTTTTTGAGCTTTTTGAACAAAGAGAAAATTATCGCCTCCAATAAATTGGCTATTGATCTTCAAAAAGGGATGTTGGGAAGTTTACGTAAACAGTTCCCTAATGTACACGATAACAGTGTTCGAGAAGCCCCTTTCTGGGTACTTGTCGGGGCGCAAATGCCGGCAGTCTTGTTAGAGGTAGGATATATTAGTCATCCTGAGGAATCGACTCGCATCGCTGATGAGAAATATCAGCGTTGGATGGTGGATGGATTATTAGAGGGGATCGGCAGATATTTTGCCAATAACAGTTAAAGTTTCGTTTTATCGAAGAAGTAGTTGGTTGCTTCGACAAACCCCTCTACACTTCCGCAGTCAAATCGCTTTCCTTTAAATTTATAAGCCAAGACCATCCCTTTTTGAGCTTGGGTCATGAGGGCATCGGTAATTTGGATCTCCCCCCCTTTTCCCGCAGGGGTGTTTTCGATAATCCCGAATATATCTGGGGTGAGGATATAGCGTCCGATAATAGCGAGATTGCTTGGGGCATCTTTGGGATCGGGCTTTTCAACCATGTTAGAAATCATGTAAACACCATCTTCGATCTCACGTCCTTCGATAATACCGTATTTGTTTGTTTGTGAGGGATCGATCTCTTCGATGGCGACGATGGAGCATTTGTATTTATTGAACAGCTCAACCATTTGAGTCAGCACTCCCCCCTCACCGTCTCCGTCGCATAAGTCATCGGCTAGAATAACGGCAAACGGCTCATTACCGATCAATGTTTCCCCCGTGAGGATAGCATGACCTAACCCTTTCATCTCGATTTGACGTGTATAGGAGAAGGTACAGACATCGATGATGTCACGGATGTCCGCAAGCATTTTCTCTTTATCGCTCCCCTTGATTTGGTGTTCGAGTTCATAGCTGACATCAAAATGATCTTCCAACGCCCGTTTACCCCGACCGGTAACGATAGCCATGGTGTGCATTCCCGCTTCTACCGCCTCTTCAACGCCGTATTGGATGAGCGGTTTTGTGAGTACGGGCAACATCTCTTTGGGCATCGCTTTGGTTGCCGGTAAAAAACGGGTGCCGTAACCGGCTGCGGGGAAAAGACACTTTTTGATCATAAAGACTCCTTGATTGTGAGTGCTATTTTATCACAATAGTCCGTTTGAGTCTATTTACACTTGAGCAACATTTATTAGGCTACAATAGAGGATATTGAGCGAGGAGTTGTTATGAAAAAAATCTTTCATTTAGCCTTGGTAGTAGGGACAATGTGCAGTGTAGCCAGTGCATCCAATTTTGATATAGGGGTGTCCGGTTCAGAGAACGGTATTGACGGTTTTTCTTTTTCAATCGGAGATTACTATCATGTTCCGCACCAAGAAGTCGTTGTGATTGAACGCACTATTCCGCGTGATGAAATGAGTGTGGTTTACTTTTTGGCTCGCGAATCCCGACGCGATGCGAGGTATATAACTGATCTGCGCTCACGCGGAGGGAACTGGTGGGATATTACGGTGCGTCTTGGGCTTAATCCGCGTACTCTCTATGTTGTGAACAGCAATCGCTATCATAATCCTCCCTACGGTAAAGCTTACGGCTATCACAAAGATAAAAAGCACCGTTTAAGAGATGCCGACATTGTTGAGCTTGTAAATGTCCGTTTCCTCTCGGAATATCATCATATCACCCCTGATGAAGTTATTTATCACAGGTACAGAGGGGAAAAATACAATCGGATTAATGATCATTACAGAGGGAAAAAAGATCGCTCTTATGAACGTGAAGATCGCAGGGATGAACGGCGCGAGGATCGAGGATCACGCGGAGAAAAAGGGCGTGGTAATCCGCATGAGCGGTAAATGAGATTATATCTCTTCTAATAAGCGGATGGATGAAGGATTATCTCTCAGATAAAGGCTTACTTCCTCCGTGATGGGGCGATTGGTAGCGAAAACCCGCGTGCATGATCGCCCTTTGAACATCGGATTGTTATCGACATAGACACTGCATTCGGCAATAAACAGCTTAATATCCACCTTCTTGATCTCTTTGAGCTTCTCTTCACACCGTATCAATACCAATGCTTTATCTTTGATCCCAATCAGATCGATCCCTTCGGCTTTTGAAATTTCGGTGATGTTGTATCCCTCTGTTTGGAAGTGCTCGGCAACTTTTTCACGGTACGGATGAGTTGATGTATTCTCTTCAGAGAGGGGGGAAGTTTCCTCTTTTAGAAGTGCTTGGGTCTCTTTTAAAAATTGTTCTGCTTGTTGCAACTCTTTTTGCTCTAACTCCCGCTTTTTGCGTGAGATGATTATTATAACCCAATAGCCGATGGCAACGATCAAAACCAAAGCGAGCATATTTGTCATGATTAATCCTCATTCTTTTGGATACATTATACAAAACAGTGAGTTAGATAAGAGCTTTACGGATTAAAAAAAAAGGGAAATTAGAAGTGGCGGACGAGGAGAGATTCGAACTCTCGGTACCGTTGCCAGTACGTCTCCTTAGCAGGGAGGTGGATTCAGCCGCTTTCCTACTCGTCCAGTGTTATAAAGAGGGCGTAATTATAAGCAGGTGTAGATAACAAGCACCTTAAATTGGTGCTTGTTTAGATCAAATTGCGGGAGAGTTTTGAGGATTTGAGAGAACTTGATCCAAAAGGGCTTGTAATTGTAGAGCTAGAGCTTCATTTGTCGCTTTCGCTTCGGCAATTTTCTCTTTGAGTTTGACAACCAGCTCGATTTTATCCATAAATTTCATGCGGACTCCTTGCAAGTATTTGCAAAAATAAAGCAAGGAGTATTCCAAAATCAAATAGATGGCAATAATTGCAGTTCGCTTTTTATCGCGTATGCATTTGTTCGCAGACGCTCCACCCGATCGTATCCTAGCTCATCATAGGCTGAGGATATAACCTCAAAATAGTGTTTATGATTGTCAAGATAAGCCAATAACGGTTTTTCGATAGGGGCGTCCAAATAGAGTTCAACGATGATGTTGTGCAGTCGTTGATTCTCATGCTCATACGCTATTTTATCATCCACGGTCGGATTTTTGAGATAGCGATTGCGTATCGTATCCAGTTCAAAATAGGCGGATTTAAGCTCATGCAATCCGATCTGATCCACAGAGGTCAGAAAAGGTTTCTCATGGCTAAGTTCAAATTGATCGCAGTGCCGAAGAGCCTCTAATCGAGGGGCAAATTTTTGGGTCAGGAAGGTTGTGTCTTCTTTGTAGGTTGAGAGGATGGTTTGAAGCTTGCTAATAGAATAGCCCGCTTTTTGATCTTCTTTGAGCTTCGATTCGAGTGCATCGAATGAGGTATTGATAAGGGAGACGGAGGCTGTATCTCCATGATGGATGATTTTACGCAGAGCGCTCTCATTCAGAGAAAAAAGCTCTTTTGCCCCTGTCGGCATCGGTTGATGAATCATAACGGATTGTGTCTGAGGCGTAGCAGAATCATGGGTAAACCAAAAAAATCCACTTACGGCGAGCAAGCTTACAGGAATAAGCAATAAAAGCTTTTTCATGGTGATAAACCTCCATAGAAATCGTATCTCTACGGAAGTTTAAGAAAATGATATTACAACGGTATTACGAGAATATTATAGGAGTTTTAGGATTTTTTCCACCACTTCGGCAGGATTGGCGGCTTTGTAAATAGGACGTCCCACAACGATAAAATCGACTTTCTCTTGGTGTGCCACCTCAATCGTCGCGACTCTCTCCTGATCTCCCGCATCTTCACCGAAAGGGCGGATACCGGGGGTAAGGGTGACAAAGGTCTCGGAGGTGAGTGATTTGATCGAGGCACTCTCATAGGCACTGCACACGACTCCATCCAATCCCGCTTCATGGGCATCCTGCGCGAATCGATCGGCTTTGGTGGCGATGGTTTTTCCGTACACATGGCTAAACTCACCCTCTTCGAACGAGGTGAGAGCGGTCACCGCGAGGACGAGCGGGCGATTTTCATACGGTTCGAGCCGTTTCATCACTTCTCGCATCGCTTTACGCCCCGCAGAAGCGTGGACGTTGAACATATCGACCCCAAGTCCCATGATCGATTCGGCGGCATCTGCCATCGTGTTAGGGATGTCGTAGAGTTTGAGGTCTAAGAAGATTTTGAAATCGGGGTTGATGGCTTTGATGGCATCGATGAACGGTTTACCATCCCGTATATAGGAGCGTAAACCTACTTTTAGCCAGATCGGATACTCTTTGATTTTTTCAACGAGGGCTAAATTCTCTTCTTGACTCGGGAGATCGAGGGCGACGCAAAGTTGCATGGTGAACCTTTGAAGTGTAATAGCAAAAGTATAACGAAGCTTAAATTTATTGCTCATTATTTTTGTATTAATAATCCATTGTGTAAAACACCCTACAATAAAGGAGATATTAACCCAAAGGATTGACGATGAAAAAGAGTTTATTAGCAACAGTTTTAGCCGGTTTACTGATCGGTTCCAGTTGTGTCTGTGCAGCAGTCTATAAAGTTGACCCCTCTCATTCGACGGTTGGATTTAAAGTCAAACACATGATGATCAGTACGGTCACGGGGAAATTCGGTAATTTCAGCGGAACGTATGATTTGGATAAAGGGGTATTTAAATCCCTCAGCGGTGCGATCAAAGCCGACTCCATCGATACGGGGATTGTCAAACGGGATGATCATCTGCGCAGTGCCGACTTTTTGGATGTCGCCAAATTCGGGGATATTACTTTTGTGATGAGCAGTGCTACAAAAACCAAAATGACGGGTAACTTGACCATTCACGGCATTACCAAAAAAGTGGTGTTGGATGTTGATATGGGCGGTGTCGTCGAAGATCCGTGGGGCAATCAGCGTTCGGGCTTCGTCCTTAACGGAAAAATCAACCGCAAAGATTTCGGCTTGAACTGGAACAAAGCGATCGAAGCGGGCGGCGTAGTCGTCGGCGATGAAGTGAAATTGGTCGTAGAGATCGAAGGGATCGCGGAGTAATTAGAACGTTTTAATAAACCCGTCCCGTTTGGGGCGGAATCCGCTTAAATCATTGATCGAAAGACCTCTTTGTTTGCCCCACACTAAAATACTTTGACATTTGTGCATTTTGGCATAATCACACAGATAATCGACCATTTCACCGCTGAGATTCTCACATCCGTTGTAGGTGACGAAATCATCTACGATCAAATGTCGACCCAGCTCCAAGTTCTCTCGTATACTCACCCCTGCATAGACCTGTAACTCCCCTCGCTGATAGGCACCGATGGGGCGATAGTCTTTAGGATATTGAGAGGTAATGAACGCATCGAACGCTTCGGAGGTGAGTTCCGTGCGCAGCGTCGTGAGGAGGGCAAACCCCTCAACCAGCTCGGACGGTGAAAGTTCACGAAATTGCACTTAGTTACCTAGTGCGCTGAGTTGAGCCGTGATTTTAGAAATTTTATCTTCGGCATCGGCGAGTCCGTTGCGGTTTTCAGCGATAACGGCTTCAGGTGCATTCGCGACAAAACGCTCGTTTGAGAGCATACCTCGCAGTTTATCTACCTCTTTTTGGAGCTTTTCGCGCTGTTTGGTGAGTCGGTCGATAATCGGGGAGAGATCAATCGCATCGGTCGGGAGATAGACTTCGACACTATCTCCGATGTCGCTGATCGCATTGTCGATTTTAGTGTCGGTGAAGTGGAGGGTCTCCACTTTTGCCAAACGACTGATAAACGGTGCCATCATAGTTTGATCGCCGCCGCATTTGAGGTAGGCGAGATCGATTTTTTGGTTGCCTAGATCGACGAGGGTTTTGGCACGGCGGATGGTGACGATGGCATCCATGATGATCGCGAATTCCGCTTCAATAGCCTCATCCGTTTGGGTATTCTCAGGGTACGCCATAATCATGATGGAGTTCCCCTCTTCAAGCGTCGTTCCTGAAAGCTCATGATAGAGGTATTCGGTGATAAACGGCATAAACGGGTGGAGGAGTTTCATCGACTCTTTGAAGATACTTCCCAGCTCATCTACGCTCTCTTTGGACGCTTTGCCCAACTCGATGCCCCAGTCACAGAACTCGTTCCACAAGAAGCGGTAGAGTACCGTCGCCGCATCGTTAAAGCGGTATTCGTCCAAGAACGCTCTCGTCTCAGCTGTTGCACGATGGAAACGGCTGAGCATATAGCGACCCAACGGAGTAGTGATCTCTTGATCGGCCAAATCTTTAAATGTGGGAACATTCATTTGGAGGAATTTGGAAGCGTTGAAGAGTTTGTTGGTAAAGTTACGGCTTTGCTCCAGACGCTCATTGCTGAGGCGGATATCACGCCCTTGAGCCGCAAGGACAGCTAACGTAAATCGGAGGGCATCGGCACTGTACTTTTCGACCATATCGAGCGGATCGATAACATTCCCTTTGGATTTGGACATTTTCTGACCGTTTTCATCACGCACCAATGCGTGGAGGTAGATGTGGTTAAACGGCAATTCTCCCGTGAAACTCTCCCCCATCATCATCATACGGGCTACCCAGAAGAAGAGGATGTCGAAACCGGTGATGAGAAGGGTGTTCGGATAAAATCGAGCCATATCTTCGCTTTGGAAGAGTTGATCTTGTGCGGTATCACCGTTCCCCCATCCCAGAGTCGAGAACGGCCAGAGAGCGGAGCTGAACCATGTATCGAGGACATCAGGGTCTTGGGTGAAGTTTTTACTCGCACAATGAGGGCATGAAGTTGGATGTTCTTCCAAACTTGCCCATTCATGGTTACAATCATCGCAGTAAAATACAGGGATACGGTGTCCCCACCAAAGCTGGCGAGAGATACACCAATCACGTAATTCACCCATCCACGCGTTGTAGCTGTTGATCCAGTGAGGAGGGAAGAATTGGGTCAACCCCTCATTCGTTTTGTCGATCGAACCGCGTGCTACCTCTTTGCGGACAAACCACTGTTTCGAGATGTACGGCTCAACGATATTTTTACAGCGGTAGCAGTGTCCCACTTGGTGGGTATGCTCTTCGATTTTTTCGATGAACCCCGCTTCTTCGAGACGTTTGACGATCACCGCGCGTGCTTCGAGACGCTCTAGCCCTTCGAATTCTCCGGCGTGGTGATTCAATATCCCTTTTTCATCGAATACGGTGATGAATTCGAGATCGTGACGTTTGCCCACTTCGTA
>NZ_DASUIQ010000065.1:0-123155 GCF_036279695.1 Sulfuricurvum sp. | reverse complement strand
CCGATACTGTAACCGTCGAAGATTTCCAAAAACTGATCGGCAAGAATCACATTGGAGGGGATTTCGCACATCGCGTAGATTTCCAAGCCGTTTTCTCTTTGCACCAATCCCGCTTCATTCATCACCGCAATCGCTCTACGCCCCTCATCGGGAGTACGGACGAAGGGGAGCATTACTTTGACATTAGTGAGCCCCATATCATCGCGTACCCTCTTCAGCGCTTCACACTCCCACTCAAACGCCTCTCGGTACTGCGGTGAGTAATAGCGGCTCGCTCCGCGAAATCCGATCATCGGGTTCTCTTCATCGCTCTCATACGCCGCGCCGCCGACCATGTGTTTGTACTCGTTGGATTTAAAATCGGTAGTGCGTACAACGACGGGACGGGGATAAAACGCCGCAGCGATCATCCCTACCCCCTCGGCAATCTTGTCGATGAAAAATTTCTTCGGATCATCGTATCCTCGCATTGCCGCTTTAATCGCTTTGTTTTCGCGTATTTTTTTGCCGTGTGAAAGTTCCACCAATGCCATCGGATGGGCTTTGACATAGTTGGTAATGATAAATTCCATCCGTGCCAACCCTACCCCATCATTAGGGAGTTTTGCAACTTTGAACGCACTTTCGGGATTTCCGACGTTCATATAGAGTTTTGTTTTCGTCGGGGTGAGATGCCCCAAATCGATGTGGATGATCTCATACGCAATCACCCCCTCATAAACCACTCCGATCTCCCCCTCGGCACAGCTCACCGTAACCTCGTCCCCCTCATGGAGAAGTTCGGTTGCATTGATCGTCCCGACAATAGCGGGGACACCGATCTCACGTGCCACGATGGCGGCATGACATGTCCGACCTCCACGGTTGGTGATGACGGCGGAAGCTTTTTTCATGATCGGTTCCCAATCGGGATCGGTGATGTCCGCGACGAGAACATCTCCGGCGTTAAAGCGTTCCCCCTCGGCGGGAGAGTGGATGATCTTGACACACCCTGAGCCGATTTTTTCCCCGATCGCTTTGCCGCTGAGGAGTATTTTTGCGCTCACTTCCCCTTTGTAGCGGTATTGCTCTAACGTGGTGTCGCTGAGTTTTTGGCTTTGCACCGTCTCAGGACGCGCTTGAACGATAAACAGTTCCCCCGTGAGACCGTCTTTCGCCCACTCGATGTCCATCGGTCGATATTCACCCGCATTGGCGGTGTAATGTTCTTCAATGATCAGGGCATATCGTGCAAGTGTCGCAACCTCTTCATCACTGATAGAAAATGTCTCTTGAAGCTCTTTGGGGGTGGAGAGGTTCATTGTATGGTGGCGTTCATCATAGGTCATCGTGAGGGCTTTGGAACCGAGTTGACGTTTGAGGATGGAGACTTTGTTCTCTTTGAGGGTCGGTTTAAAGACGTAGAATTCATCGGGATTGACACGACCGCCGACGATGTTCTCGCCAAGCCCCCAAATGGAGTTGATGAGGATGAGATTTTCCGAGCCGTTTTCGGTATCGATGGTAAACATAACGCCGCTGCTCGCCTTGTCGCTGCGCACCATTTTTTGTACCCCTACCGAGAGGGAAACGGCGAAATGGTCATACCCGCGGCTGTTGCGATAACTGATCGCACGGTCGGTAAAAAGGGAAGCAAAACAACGCTTGACATGCTCGATGAGCATCGTCTCCCCGCGCACATTCAAATAACTCTCCTGCTGACCCGCAAAACTCGCATCGGGCAGATCTTCCGCTGTAGCGGAAGAACGTACCGCGACATCAACCGACGGCGTACCGTATTCGCGTTCCATCGCACGATAACTTTCGGCAATTTCAGTTTTTAATACATCCGGCATTTCACCGCTGAGCATGAGAGAACGTATCGCATCCCCGCATCGGTTCAACGCTTCGATGTCGCTCAGATCGACACCGTTAAAAAACTGACGTATTTTCGGTTCAAAACTATTATGGGCGATAAAGAGTCGATACCCCTCCGCCGTTACGGCAAACCCTTCGGGAACTTTTACCCCGAGCGATTTGAGCGAGCCTATCATCTCACCCAATGAAGCGTTTTTCCCCCCGACCAAAGAAATATCCTCTAATCTCAACGAATCCAAAGTGCGAATATACTTCATATCTTCTCCCTTTAGCGCTTAGTAGCATTAGAATACCATATAATACGTTTATCTTTTATCGGAAAACCTATGCACACAATTTTACTCACTACGCTCAATGCCCGCTACGCCCATACTGCACTCGGTTTGCGCTACCTCTATGCCAATATGGGTGAACTGCAACCGATGACAAAGATTGTCGAATTTACGATGAATGAGCAAATACAAAGTATTGCCGAAGAGTTGCTCAAACACTCTCCTCGCATTATCGGAATCGGTGTCTATATTTGGAATGCGTCGCAGTGTTCGGAGCTGATCCAAACCCTCAAAAAAGTCTCTCCTCAAACCGTTATCGTCCTCGGCGGTCCGGAAGCAGCTCATCTGCCTCATCGTGTCGATCTTAGCCGTGCCGATTACATCATCAGCGGCGAAGGAGAAGTGGCGTTTTACGAGTTGTGTAAGGAGATACTTTCTCCCGTCATTCCGTGCTACGACACGGAATCTACTAAAACGCAAGAGATCCCGTATCAAGTACGGGATGACGAAAAAGAAGGACAACAGCACAAACAGCCTCATTTCATCAAAGCCCCGCTCCCCGATCTCAAATCGATTCACCTCCCCTACAGCGCTTATAACGATGAAGATGTAGCCCACCGTTATATCTACGTCGAAGCCTCACGAGGATGTCCGTTCGAGTGCGAGTTCTGCCTCTCCTCGATCGATGAAAAAGTACGAAATTTCCCCCTCGATCAGCTTCTCGAAGAGTTTGAAATCCTATGGCAGCGGGGGGCACGTAGCTTCAAGTTTATCGACCGTACTTTCAATTTGAATATGACGTTCGCCAACCGAATCTTGGATTTTTTCCTCTCCAAAGAGCCGCCCTACTTCGCCCATTTTGAAGTGATCCCCGATCATTTCCCCGAAGTACTCAAAGAGAAAATCAAACTATTTCCCGCCGGATCGCTTCAGCTGGAGATCGGTATCCAGACCTTAGATCCTCTCATCGCCAAAGGGATCAACCGACCATTAAAACTCGAAAAAATTGTCGAAAATCTCCGCTTTTTGGAAAACGAGACCCATGCGCATATGCACCTCGATCTCATCGTCGGGCTTCCGGGAGAGAGTATAGAGGGGTTCGGTCGCAATCTCGATACCCTAGTCTCACTCACCCACAGCGAAATACAGATCGGTATCCTCAAAAATCTCTCAGGAACGACCCTCTCACGCCATGACAAAGAGCATGGGATGATCTACTCAGATACACCGCCGTATGACATCCTCCAAAACAACCTTCTCAGTTTTGTGCAAATACAAAAGATGAAACGATTTGCACGGTTTTGGGATATTTTTTACAACAGCGGAAGTTTCACCAAAACCGTACCGTTGATATGGTCACGAGGGAGCGTATTCGATGGGTTCTACGCCTTTAGCGAGTGGATCTATACCCAAACCCTCTCAACGTGGAAAATATCCTTAGAACGCCAAATAGCACTCATCCATGCGTATCTATGTGAACATCATAATAAAGAGATCGTGGAAGCAGCTTTGATAGAAGATTTGGCAACGCGACCGGAGAAAACAATCCCGTTCTTCTTGCGACAATCGACACAAGAGAAAAAAGAAAAAGAGATCAAAGCCGTTACACCGAAACGACAAGCTAAAAGAGTTTAAAACAAAAGGGTGTTGAGAAGAGTGCCTGAGGGTGACGATTCCTCAGGCGGAAAGCTTAACATAAGGAGAATGTGTAGGACCCGAAGGCCCTGAGGTGGGATAAATCCCAAGTTCCCTAGAGGGAATTAGAATGGCAAAGTAGCAATCAAACGAATTGTATTGCGATCTTTGTTTGCATAGAAACCTGAAGCTGTATCAGGATCGATTGAAGTATAGATTGCTTGAAGATTTACAGGTCCTGCTTTTCCACTTGCTGATACATCCCAACCGGTAATACCTGAATTAACTGCATCACGATCACAATCGGTATAACTTGCGGCAAGTTTTACCCCTTCAACTACAGTAGATGCACCAACTTTAACGGCTTCAGTATCCGGAGCGGTAACGATACCATCCATATAGATAGAATCAAGACCGGTATAGATCATAGTTTTATCACCTGTTGATACGTTGGCAAAACCAAGAGTACCGTCTTTATCAGCTGAAGAGTATGCCGCATAAACATTTACACCGGAAACATCAACACCCGCTTTTACAGCCCAGATTTTAGAATCTTTTAGTGCTCCAAATTTATTATCAGGATCCATGTTTGCATATTGACCGCCAAGAGTTACCATATTCATAACTTTTGTGTCTGCTTGCAACCAATATGCTTTAGCAACATCAACTACGTTGTAATACCAACCTTGCATAGTTGTATTTGGAACGGATTTGTTTACAGCACCCAATGCATACGCACCTTTGCTACCGAATGTAGCGTAAGGACTGTTAGTCAAATCTGCTGTTTGCCCCGTACTAGTGATCAAAAGTGGTGCAGTATGACCATTTGCTGGTGTTGTACCAACACCCATACCATTGTGTTTTCCAACCCATGCACCGACCAATGTAGTGTCCGGAAGATCGTTGTTCAACATTACCGCAGCATCAAACGTATTTTTAACTACGTTCCATTTTTCGGTAAATGTTAATGGAGTATCAAGTTCCATACGACCTATTTTAACGGTAGTTTTGCCGAGAGTTGTTGCCAACCATGCTTGAGATGCAGCAGATGCATCATCTACTTGACCTGTCGCCATTACGCCGTTAACAAGGTTATTTTCCGCACCAAGAGTTGAAAATGCTTGCATTTCAGCGCCGGCACTTACACCAGACGTTAAATCAGCTGTTACACCAAGCGTTAATGAAAAGCCTGCACGCGCGGCTTCTTGTGTAGGTGTTGGAGAATCAACCCCTTGTTCAAAAAAACCGGTTTTTACACCGTCTTGTTGATCGGTTGTTTGATAGATAAATTTTGCTTGACCGTTTACTTTTACGTTATCGATAGCAAACGCACTTGTTCCCAATGCCATTACAGCGACTAAACTAAGTTTTCCTAATTTCATTCATTCTCCTCAGAAAAAAAACCGTTCGAGATAAGATTTACTTATTCCGAATCTTGCAACAATCATAACAATTAATTCTTAAACATATCTTGATTTATATATATTTTTTTAATAAACAGACAAATTTGTAATTGTGTGAGACAAAAATGTGATAAAAACAGTCAAACACCTCAAATAGGCAAAAACGGCGGCTTTGTATATTTAAAAAAGAAATAATTTTACAATAAGAGAAATGTTCAAAAGAGTTTTTATTCCCGAAATCGGGAATAAAGAAGAATTTACCAGTTACGGATTCGGATATGACAAGAGGTACATTGCTTAAGAAGCTGAGTATAGTCTTCAAGTGCATCATCCATACGTCCCGCTTCAATCGAAGCGATCATATCATCCGAATACATTCGAAGCATATGAGCCGTTTTTTGAGCAAATTTATAGGCGTATACCTGATCCTTCGGAAGAATAAATTTGATCTCTTCGCTTTCAAGCGTTTTTAGAGTTCCTTGAAGCTTTTTAACGCCTGCTTTCATATCGTCAGATGAACTATATAAACCGCCGCGTTGAATTTGCTCCATAGCGTCAAGCATTGTACGCATATCTTTCATCAACATCGTTCGATGATCTGTTCCGGCTCCGTTTGGTGCTCCGAATAAAACAGATGTCATCGCGAGTGCCATTAATACTTTTTTCATAACAACCCCTTTTTTAGTATTGAATGATTTCTTTTGAAAATTCGGTTAATTTAACCGTTTTTGCTGAGATTGAAACCAGTTTTTTTGCTTCAGCCGGTCCATTGTAGAACTCTTTTAATTCAGGACGAAAACTTTTGAAATAATCTTGAAATTTATCCGATCCTAAAATACCGACAGCCCAAAGTGTATCATCGGCTGCATGTTCGAGGACAACAGCATTCAGTGGTTGTGTTGCAGCACCGCCGAGTACTTTTGCACCCGCTCCGGCATCAAATGCTGAGAGATGGGAAGAACAGACGATAATGCCGCTTTTCTCATATGCCATCGTTTTTTTAGTTGTCGGCACATAACCGATGAAACTGTCATTCGGAGTCGGATGCGTCATTTGGTGAGTACAAATCGCCACATACGAAACGATGGTTCGATCTTTTCCGACACCGCTTTTCCATACGTATTTTTCACCGTTTTCAGAGGAAAGTTCAACATCTTTTCCCGTCGGTTTCGGTAGGTTGATCAACATACACGGGGTTGACGCATACGGATAATTGAAAATATAGGTTACCTCTTTTTCAAGCTGTGAAGCCTTAATCGGCTTTCCTGCCGCATCTACCAATTGCGTTTTTTCATACGCATTAAACAATGTACCGTCCGCCGCATACAGATTGCCTCGAATCAATGAGGGGCTAACCGCAATAACCGTTGCTCCGGCAACGACCTTTAAAAAATTTCTTCTGTCCATGATGTTTTCCGTGTGAATTATTTTGAGGAGTTAGTTTAGCAGAATTTTCTTTTACTCTCCGAGTGGAGAGTAAGATAACTTGTATTAATTAAACAAGTCGCGCATTGCGCCTTTGTACCAGTCATGAGTTGCTTTCGCAAGACCTGTAGTACGGAATTTACCTGACGCTTCATCTTTAGGAACGCTTCCTTTTGAACCGATAACCGGACCTGCAACCATAAATTCATGATTAACCATGATTGCTTCTTCAGGATTTTCACCGACCATTGAATAACATACGTTCGCACTTTTATACGGAAGTGCCGATGCAACACTATAGCTTTTACCGTGAAGGATATGAGCAATCTCTTTAGCACACTCTTTCCCTGACCAGATAGCTGATTGACCGCTCGGTGGGATAGCGTGTCCAACAACGTCACCGACAGCAAATACAGCTGCATCAGTAGCCGTTGCAAAAGAGACCGGTTTTTCAGGGCTAGTTGCCATTTTAACTTTTTTGAATCCGTCCGGAGTTGTCGCAACACCAGCCATCTCGATGACCGGATTTGACATATTGTGAGGAATAAAGTTGAAAATACCGTATTTGATTGTTTTGGTTGTTTTTGTCCCTTCGGTATCATCTTTGTCTTTGAATACCGTTTGAACGTACGTGATCTCTTTTTTATCGAAATCAACATCAGAAATTTTACAGTTACTTTCGTGAACTACGGCACCTTTATTGATTTCAGCCCATGATTCTTTGAACGCAGCACCTTTAGCAATTTCAGCTGTTTCGTTAAGGATAATAACTTTACCGTTCAATCCCTCTTTTTTCATGTAATTCGCGATCATGCTTGCACGCTCGAACGGTGCAGGAGGACAACGATATTTACCTGCCGGAACCGTGATAACAACATCTCCGTCTTCCATCGTTTTAACCAAACGATCCAATGCTACGTGTTCACCGCCCGGAACCAATGCCGCAGGTGCAACACGACGAGCTTTTGCGATTTTTGCATCTGACCATGTCGGGAATTGCCCTTTATAGTTATAGTCGATACCCGGTGCTAGGACAAGAATATCATAACCTACGCCGCCTTTAGAAGTATGAACCACTTTATTAACACGATCGATTCCGGTAACAACTGCGGTCAACATACCGTAACCGTTTTTCTCTACCGCTTGAGAATAGTCATGAGTCAAAGTACTAAGACTTACCCCTTTAAGTCCACCAAGATTACAGTTAGAGAATGGGCACGACATAAAGCTGTCATTTTTTTCGATAATCGCAACATCGAATTTAGGATCGATTTTTTTCAATTCTTTGGCAACGGTCAAACCGCCCCAACCTCCACCGATAATAACCACTTGATGTTTACCGAGCATTTTAACGGAAGTTCCTTGTGCACCCGGAGTTGCACCAGTTGCAGTTGTACAACCGGAAACAGCAGCTGCCGCTACACTAATACCGGCAAATTTAAATAAGTCCCGTCTTGAAATATTCATAATGAATTCTCCTTCATCTTCAAGTATAAGATTTTTGTATCAGCCAGCAGTCTATCTACGCTTAGCTTAATGATTTTTAAATATTATAATTTTTAATTTTATAGGTACTATAAGTAAAAATTAAATCTCACATTTTTATTTTGACTCTATCCGTTAAAATAGGAGTTTTAATCCATTTTTATCACATTTTAGCCACAAAGCAGCCTCTTATATTTTTATCAACTTCCATTTTTATGTGATAATAATGTGATGAGCGACGCGCCCACAACTTTATGCTATCATTATGAGAAATTAAAATTCCGTACAGGGAGAGTAAGAACCATGGAAGTCAATAATTGCCAAAGCCTAGAAGAGGTACGCAGCCATATCGATCAATTGGATGATCAAATCGTCGAACTGATCGCCGCTCGTAACGGCTATGTGAAACAAGCTGCCAATTTCAAACACTCACTCGAAGAGATCAAAGCCAATGAGCGCATGGAAGCGGTAATGGATCGGGTAAGATCGCGTGCGATGGAGTTCGGCGTCTCTCCCAATCTTCTCACAAAACTTTACTCCATCATGATCGATGCGATGGTTGAAGCGGAGATTTCAGAGTTTAGGAATGCCAAGTCCCTTTAAAACTTCGTTACTTCTCCCCGACAAAGAGCCATCACCACTTTCCCTTTTAGCGTCTCATTTTTATAAAGGCTATGGTGGTGCGGAACGCTCGTACTTTGCGCCGGATCAAACACAATACAATCACAAGATGAACCGATTTTGATCTCTCCCGCATCTAGGCCTATCTGCGCTGCGGGAGCGTGAGAAGCTACCTTGAGCAATGTTGCCATATCAATAATATTCTCTGAGATGAGATACGTATACAACAACGGCAAATATTCTGCGATAGAGGTCGTACCGACGTGAGCATCGTAAAAGGTAATATCTTTATGAATATCGGAGTTCGGCTGATGCAATGCGCTCAAAGAGTGTATATCTCCTCGTTTCAAGGCTTCTATGAGTGCAAGACGTTTGCTCTCATTGACCAGTGGCGGATTGATCTTCGCATCGGTATCAAAGCCTAAACATGCCGAATCGTTTTTAAAGAGGTGGTGGATCGATACTTCACACTCAACTGCGACACCGTTTTTACGAGCCTCGCTAATCAACTCGATGGAACGAGGCTCTTTTATACTTTTGAATATGATTTTGATTCCGAAATAGCGCGCGATCTCAATCATCGATGCGACATGAACCACTTCTGAAATCGGAGGTATCCCCGGCAATCCCAGCTGAGATGCAACGGCACCGTCGGAGATAACACCGCTCTCAATCAAACTTTTCTCTTCCGCTTTATAGAAAATAGCCTTTTCTGCCATTTTTGCGTATTGGGCGATACGGCTAATGAGATTGTAATCATTGATCGTCGATGTGTGCAGTGCAACGCACCCTTTTTTCAGCATGATAGCGATATTGCTCAACACACCCGTATCATTCAACGCGCTTACTGAAGATTCGATCGTCGCACCGTTTTGTGAATAGCGGTGTTGTTGAACAAACTCCAAAGTGATCTCATCATCGATTCTCGGGTGGGTGTCACTCGCTAATACGGCTGTCGTTACTCCCCCGCTCAGCGCACGGTAGGAGAGCTTTTCGAGGTTGGTACGACTGAGTTGAGCATCTTTAAGACGCACATCGGTATCGACTAACCCCGGAATCAGATAGCACCCCTCGGCAGATACTATTTCATCCCCGCTTAAATTTTCTCCGATCTCAGTAATGATCCCCTCTTCAATCCGAACATCGCCGCGACGTTCTCCGTTGATGTCGCAGATAATTGCCCCCGTTATGATCATAATCGCTCCCGTTCGCTATAATTACGCAATTTTAATCTAAGTAACGTTTAAAAAGGGTTAGAGTGTCTAAAATCATTCTCTTGATCTTACCGATGATGGTGCTAATGGCAGCACCTTCATCCTATGAACAAGGCAAAAACCTCTATTTCGCCAAAGGGTGCAGCGGCTGTCACGGCATCTCGGCGGGTGGAACCAATCAATACCCCGCCCTCGCTTATCGCCGTAAAGTGTTTTTGATGAATAAATTACAAAACTATCGCTCCAAACAAGGTTCTACACAACAATCCCAGCTTATGATCCCTTTTGCAATGGGACTCAGCGATAAAGAGATTGACGCATTGACCACTTTTTTTAGCGAGTATCACGAAAATAAAAGTAACTATAAACCTGATTTAGGTGCCAGAGGAGACGGGGGATCATGAAATTATTAGTCAGCGCACTCGAACATTCTGCCAACATCCATTTGAAATATCTGGTGAAAGAGCTCGGAGACGAAGTAGCTTTATCAGGGATTTTTGACAGTGCGTTAGGAGATAGTATCGTCGATTTGCGTTCTACTTCGATCATGGGGTTTGTCGACGCGCTCAAAAAGCTCCCTTTCTTTTTTGCTCTCAAAGATGAGATGGTAGAACTAGCTCGTGATGCCGACAAAGTCCTTCTCATTGATTCTTCGGGGTTTAATCTCCCCTTGGCAAAAGCGATCCGAAAACGCTATCCTGACAAAGAGATCATTTACTATATCCTCCCTCAAGCGTGGGCATGGAAGAAAAAGCGTATCCCCGTACTCGAAAAAACAATTACCAAACTCTGTTCAATCCTCCCGTTTGAACCCTCGTACTATTCCCCTAACGCTCCTATCGAATACGTCGGGCACCCTCTGCTCGATGAGATTACCATCCGCAAAACCGATCTGACACCCAGCGGAAAAATCACCTTTATGCCCGGCAGCCGTCCCGGAGAGATCAAACGACTTATGAGTATTTTCCGTGAACTGCGCACTATGATTGATACACGCGCATTGATCGTCATTCCGCCGCACTTCACCAATGAGCAGGTCAAAGAGCTTTACGGAGATATTTCGACGTTTGAAATCACCCATGAAGCGCATCAAAGCCTTGCTGATTCTGATTTCGCTTTTATCTGCAGCGGAACGGCAACCCTCGAAGCGTCATTGATCGGAACGCCGTTTGCTCTCGTCTATATCGCCAAAGCACTCGATTACGCCATTGGAAAACGGTTAGTGAAACTCGATTATGCGGGACTAGGCAATCTCCTGTTTTTTCATCAATACGGACGAGCCATTCACCCTGAGTTCATTCAAAACTCCGTCAATGCTCAAAATCTGTATAATGCTTATCAAGAAATGGATAGAGAAGCTTTTTTCAAAGACGCTTCCCATCTACGAGAACTTTTAGGGCATGGCAGTGCTAAACGTGTCAGCCAAATTATCAAGGATACCAATGCTTAGAATTTTTTCATGGATTCAAACCTCTAGTCGCAAATTTACGGATGAAAAAATCATCCCTTATGTTTTTACATTGAGCGACGAGCCGATGCTCTTTCGGGATATGCTCAAAACCAATAAAATGTACCATGAGGGGTTGAAATTAGAGGGGAAAATACCGGGATTTCGTCTCAGTATCGGACGAAGTTATCTCGTATTCATCGGACTTTGGCACCTATTTATCCTCCCTGTATCAGTTGCATTTCACCCCTTTTTGGCAAAAATCGACTGCCATCTGCTCATCATCATGGCAATCTTGTTTACGGGGATGTTTTTTGCGACGTACGCTATTTATAAAGAGTACCTCATCGATACGGTTGCTTTAAAAATCATCAAAAACGGATGGGAAAACCATTTTCCCCATTTTGATTATGACCTTCATGCTAAAGAAGTCGCAAAGATTTATTCGGAAGCGTTGGAAAAAGAGATCCCGCATAAAAATATACAGCTCTACATTTTAGATAAATTAGTAGAGAATAAATAATCCTCTAAAAAGCATAGATAAGATCAAGAGAAGCCTTATTATCGGGTTGATCCGCTTCTAAGCTTTTCGTGACACTAAGTGACGTTTTCAATTTTTTGTTAATTTTATGTTTGTGCGCTACTTTGATTTTTTTGTTCGCCCCAAGTGTCGGGTCGGAATATTGTTCCAACACATACGAAGCGTTGATCGTAGTGATGTTACCGTCTGAGTAGGTCACCCCAGTCGTATAACTGTAGGGGTTTCGGTACAAAGTACTCTCAGATGCGGGAACCTCCAATAATGAATAGCTCCCCTCCGCAAAGAGATTATAAATACCATTGAGTGGATAGTGGGCTTTGAGCACACTCGTATATTTCGTAGGCTCAGGTACATCATAGGCAGTTTTTACCGGTATTGTGACATTCTCCGCAGCGTTCAGAGACAACGAATCCCATAATGTTTGACGATACTGAAGTAAGAGATTTGTTTTTCCGCTGGAAGGGGTATTATCCACTTTGGGCTTGATGTATGAGCCTTGAACTTTTGCGATGAACTGATCATTTGAGTATTGGGCGCCCATCGACACGGTATCAGCAGTCGTATTTTTTTTCATATCGTAGATGATACGTGTCTCACCCCCCAATAGAGGAACTAAAGGGGCATTTTTCGTGTATTGCAATGCTTTTTTAGTACACTGATTCTGAGAATAAGCCCACGTCGGAAGAGAGCTATCACATGGTGTGACGACACTATAATCCGCCCCCATCAATGCCGTCGCGAACATTATCAAGATGACACTACTGCATCGCACCTATAAACACCTACCGCTTAGAACATGGTGAAATTATAGCGGAATCGAAAACGTTACTTTTTGTATTTTCCCAATATCCCGATAAATGAAGGGATATTTGCCGCACCGTCATAGCGACCGATCTTTTTACCATTCGCATCGAGAAAATGAAATGTCGGAGTCCCCATATACCCTAACCCATCAGGGATAAAATCGTTATGAATATCGATATGAACAGGGATGAAGTTTTTGTGTACCTCGTTAATAACTGCATTTTCCTCAAAAACGATGTCACTCATATACTCACATGCCGGACAGTTCTCCCTTGAAAGCATCACCATAACTTTTTTCTTCTCTTTTTTAGCCTGTGCTAATGCCGCATCATACGACGAAGCCCATTTGAGTTCGGCACTTGCCAGACTTGCCAACAATGAAAGTGCTAAGATTATTTTTCCCATGATTATTGTCCTAAGTGTTTGATAAATTCTTGCGGCTCTTTGAACCCTACAATATCGGCATCTTTTTGGCGTGTTCCGTTTTCATCGAAAAACAATATCGCCGGAGGACCGAAAATTCCGAATTTGCTGCTGATCGCACGTGAGGCTTCATCGTTAGCGGTGAGATCAACCTGTACCAAAACATAGCTGTCCATCGCGGTTTTAACCCCCTCATCACTAAAGGTTTTTTCTTCGAGTTCTTTACACGCGGTGCACCAGTCGGCATAAAAATCGACCATCACACGTTTCCCTTTGTTTTCTGCCAAAATAGCATTTAACTCTTCGATAGAGGTGATCTTTTCAAATTTTTTATGCTCTTTTACCGAAATTGTCGCAGCCTGTGCTTGGGAAATAAACGGATCAAGCGGATGTAAAATATTTTTAGCACCAGCCATACCTCCGACCAAGAGGCTAATTCCATACAATAAGATCATAAATCCGAGCGCTTTGACGTTTGCACGGGAACTCCATGACGGATGAACGCCTAAGGGTTCTAACGCATTCATATTGATTGCTACAAACACCGCTAAACCGCCCCACAACAACAAGGTTGTATTTTCATCCAACACACGTCCCATCATCCATATCGCAATACCGAGCAACATAACCCCGAATACCGCTTTGATGACATCCATCCACATTCCCGGTTTCGGCATAAAGCGACCCGACGTTGTCCCGACAATCAGCAACGGAATCCCCATTCCGATAGAGAGGGAAAAGAGGGCTACCCCACCGAGCAGTGCATCACCCGTTTGACCGATATAGATCAGTGCTCCCGCCAACGGTGCCGCGACACACGGTCCGACGATCAGTGCCGACAAGAAGCCCATGATCGCGATTCCGATCACTCCGCTACGCTGAGAGCCGAGTTTACTGAGACGTGATTGGATGAAATTTGGAATTTGCAACTCATACACATCGAACATCGATAACGACAAGAGGACAAAGATGAGCGCAAATGCGGTAATAATCCACGGTGTTTGGAACGCAGCTTGGAGGTTCGCTCCGAACAGACCGGCTAAAACACCCGCGATCGTGTATGCAACCGCCATGGATAATACATAAACAAGAGAGAGTAAAAAAGCTCGCTTTGTCCCCATCCCTTTACCTTGGGCAAGAATAACCGAAGAGATGATCGGAATCATCGGGAATACACACGGAGTAAGTGCCAACAACAAACCGAATCCGAAGAAGCTCAGAATGATAAACCAAAGGCTTCCCCCTTTGATCACTCCGGCGATTTGATCCGTTTCGGATTCTTTAACCTCTGCTTTAGGTGCAGGAGAGGCTGCGACATCGATCGCTTTGGTTTCCACCGCAGGGGCTTTTAGAACAGATGATTCACTCATCGGAACTTTGGAAGCGTCCAACGTCACCTCCAACGTTTTCTCCATCGGTTCATAACACAACCCTGCGCTTGAGCACCCCTGATAGGAGAGTTTGATTTTCACCTTTTTTTCGCCGCTGAGTTCTTTGGTTTTTAAGAGCGCGATGCGGATCGCGGGGGAGGACTCATATACGCGCTCACCGTCAAGCTCGATCGGTTCAACCATCGTTACCGATTTAAAATCGATCCCGTCTTTTTTATCCGCATCTTCTACTTTGAGCTTATCGGCATAGATATGGATCTGATCGCCCATAATCATCTCAACACCGATTGTCTTAGAGTCAACCATTTTGGCTGAGGGCTTGAATGCCTCATCCGGCTGTAAAAAACCAACCGCCCAAACATTTAATGAAATAAGTAAAAACAATAGTCCACGCATACATAACCTTCTTGAAAAATCGTCTCTATTTTATCACAATTAGCTGTTACGAAACTCATAGAGAAACATTGTTAATATTTTTCAGCTTAGACATAGCCGTAAATGAGAAAATATAACACCGTTCGCCATGAGCCTGTCGAAGGGTGTTTTGTTCATGGTTCGACAAGCTCACCACGAACGGAAAAGTAGATTATGCAAGAAGTCTAATAAAAACAGAAAAACAGGGTCAGGTATTCAATCTTCACTTTTACAATTTTGTTTAGGCAACTTTACTATCGGTAACTTCCAACATACTTTCGATATTGAGGTGATAATCCAACTCTTCCCACTCGATACCTGTATTCATGCAAATTAATTTATAGTTTTTTAGTTGAGATATGGTCGCTTTTTTAAGTGGTTTGTACCATTCGATAGGTGTAGATATAATTCTCTCATCTTCTAACTTGACATGCAAATAAGTATCATCGAAATGGACTTCTTTCCCTTTAATTAAACCACTCATCCCACATCCTTTCAAATTCATTTTTATTTTCTTTGATAATTTCAAGTGCTACTTTTAAATCTTTGGCTTTTAAATAGTTTTGCACTACTGTTAAACTTTCCAATTCAACCTTTGCAAACCCTTCATTTTTCATCACATGAATATGTTTAGGTTCATGTTCATTTGCATAAAAAAAGAATTTAAAACCATTTAGATTCAATAACGTCGGCAACTGAAAATCCCATATTTTATTATCACTAGTATAGCATATTTTATTTCCTCGTTTAGAATGAGGATAAAATAATATTTTTCAGCTTAGACATAGCCGTAAATGCTACACTACCCGCAATTTTACACGGAGCATCCTATGTCCAACCGACTCGCCCTCGAAGATTCCCCTTATTTACAACAACATAAAGATAACCCACTGGAGTGGTATCCGTGGTGCGACGAAGCGTTCGAAAAAGCCCGTCGTGAACACAAAGCGATCTTTATCTCTATCGGATACAGCAGCTGCCACTGGTGCCATGTGATGGAGCATGAGGTATTTGAAAATCCGCAGATCGCCGAGTTCGTCAATCAACACTTCGTCTGCATCAAAGTCGATCGGGAAGAGCGTCCCGACATCGACAAGCACTACCAAGAGCTCCATAATCTCCTCAACCGACGAAGCGGCGGATGGCCTCTCTCTATTTTCGCCACCCCGCAGAACAAACCCTTTTATGCCGCTACCTATATACCGCCCCATAATCAAAATCAGATGATGGGATTCAGTGAGCTCACTGCTATCATCGCCGAAAAAGTAGCCCAAAATGACGAAAAACTCTTCCAAAACGCCGATGAGATCACCGCGTTTATGCGTCCGAAAAACGAAAGTGTCCAAGCGACTGTTTTGAACGAGAAAATCATCACCCAATTTATCCTCCAAGCTCAGCACAACTACGATGAGAGCAACGGCGGATTTTCCAAATCTCCGAAATTCCCCCATGTTTCCACCCTAAAAACACTCCTCACGCTCGAGCGGCTCCAAAGCGATGAGAAAATCAAAAAAATCATAACTCATACGCTCGACTCGATGGCGTTGGGGGGATTATACGATCATGTGGACGGCGGATTTTGCCGCTACAGCACCGATGAGTCGTGGCTCGTTCCCCATTTCGAAAAAATGACCTATGACAATGCCCTCCTCTGCGAACTCTATGCCCATGCAGGGATGGTGTATAGCGATGATCGATACCTCAAAATCGCTAAAGAGAGCGCCGATTTCATGATGCAATTTATGATGGAGGATGATCTGTTTTACAGCGCCAGCGATGCCGATAGCGAGGGAGAAGAGGGAAAATACTTTGTCTTCTCCTACGATGAGATCATCACCGTACTCGAAAAGCTCTCGATCTCGAATGTCCATGAAGCGGCGCACTCCATCGGCGCAACAGGGGGGGGGAATTTCGAGGGGCACTGCATCATCCGCCTCTCCAATAACGAACGTCCTGAATGGTTTGAACCTTTTTGCCGAGAACTCGGCATTTTACGTCAAAGCAGAACCTACCCCTTTATCGACCGCAAAGTGATCACGGCATGGAATGCGATGATGATTCAATCGCTGTTTGTTTTGGGAAAATCGAACAGCACCTACCAAGCGCAAGCGATCCGTTCCCTCGAAAAACTGAGCGAAACGATGTTTTTAAACGGGTTCCTCAAACACTCGACCCTTATCCATAAAACACCAAAAATTGATGCCTTTTTAGAGGATTACGCCTATTTGTGCAGTGCATTGATCGAAGGATACCAATCGACGTTTGATGAGCGCTATCTCATCGATGCACAGCGATATGCCAACAAAGCGTTGGAGCTCTTTTATGAAGAGGGGAAATGGTATTTCAGCCGTGGTGCCTTTACGACGGTAGCCGAGATGGATGATGGTACCTACCCGAGCGCGCTCGGAGTCATGGTCAATGCACTGCAAAGTCTCGGACTCCTCGTCGATCCGAAATACAGCCGTTTCGCCTTTAAAAGCCTCGAATACGTCTCCCTCAAACTGATGAAAACACCGATCTATTACCCTACCCTCACCGCTGAAGTGATCCGCCATCTTAAAGAGCAACGGTTGATCAAAAGCAACTCAGAGAATCTATCAAACATAACTGCCCATCTGAATTACCCCTTTGTTCTCCTCAAAAACGATGAAACGCTTCAAGAATTCACCATTTGCGGAGAGAATTCATGTTTTGCGGCAACAAAAGAGATAACAAAACTTGACGAATTAATCTCATCAACGTTATAATCAAAAAAAGTAAGGGGCAGTGAATGGGTGCAAAAAGCGCAATGGCAAAAGCTGAGATCACGGAAGCTGAAAAGATAGATGATGTCGTTCACGACGACCGACGCAAAACGCCGGAAGAGAATAAAAAAGAGCGCCGCAAAAGAAGCAAAGTCGAAGAGAGACTCCCCGTTTGGGTCAAACAATCGGTTTTGGAATACGAAAAAGAGCTAAAAAATCTCCAAATCGAACTTCTCAAACTCCAAAACCACGTCAAGGACGAGGGACACAAAATTCTCATGATTTTTGAAGGGCGTGACGCGGCAGGCAAAGGGGGGACGATCAAACGGATCACCGAACATCTCAACCCTCGCGGTGCCCGTATCGTCGCACTCGAAAAACCTTCCGATGTCGAAAAAACCCAATGGTATTTTCAACGCTACATCAAACATCTCCCGAGTGCGGGCGAAATCGTCCTCTTTGACCGTAGTTGGTACAATCGCGGAGGCGTTGAGCCGGTTATGGGATTTTGTACCCCCGAAGAACACCAAGAATTTTTGAATCATGTCAGCGAGTTTGAACGAATGCTCGTCAACTCAGGGATCATCCTCTTTAAATTCTACTTTTCCGTCTCCAAAGCTGAACAAGCCAAACGGTTCAAAGAGCGTAAAACCGACCCTCTCAAGCAATTCAAGCTCTCTCCCGTCGATGCCAAATCTCAAGATATGTGGGATAAATACACGGGGGCAAAACTCTCTATGTTAAAAGCTTCCCATACCGGAACGGCACCGTGGATCATCATCCGATCCGACAACAAGAAAAAAGCCCGTGTCAACTGTATCAAACACATCTTATCGAGTGTTCAATATCCGTCCAAAAATCCGCCCGATCTAAAAACATCCAAAAAGATTCTGATTTGGGGTGACGAAGAGATCAAACTGATGGAGAGCGGAATACTCCGCAGTGACAATAAAGAGCCCCACACAAAAAGCTAACCCTTAAATAGGGTTAGATAAACTTAAGGATTTCGGCTTCGATATTCTCTTTTTCAATGACGGTACTTTGTGTGATCGGCTTAGTGAACAGCCCTTTGATCATAGCGGGAATCGGTGTTTTAGCCGTTTTTGAGATGGATGCTAGGGCATCGATGTCGTTCGCATCCTTTTCACCCGTGAGGGCGTTCGCAATCGTCGGAGAAAACTTCGTCCACTCTGCGGTTGAATAAACGATAGTTTTAAGAGGCTTGGTGGCACAGCAGTCATACGCTTTGAAACAGGTCGCCGTATGCGGATCCATCAAATAGCCCGTATCAAACGCCTCTTTGATATACCCTTTCCCCTCCGCACCGTTACAATAATCGGCGGCAAAAAAGCTTTGTAGCTTCATCGTCTCATTATCGCTCAACGCATAGAAACGTTCCGCTTCGAGACCCGCCATCAGCTCTTTGGTTCGCTCGTAACCGAAAAGATCAAACAAGATACGCTCGACATTGGAAGAGATCAAAATATCCATCGCAGGTGATGTGGTCGCAACGACATGCTCGCCGCGCAAATCATAGCGCCCCGTGTTGATAAGACGGGTAAGGACGTTATTTTCGTTGGATGCGATAATGATCTTCTCGACAGGAAGACCCATTTTATAGGCGTAATACCCGCCAAGAGCATTTCCGAAATTCCCGCTTGGGACATCGAGATAGACTTTCTCACCCATAGCAATGACGTTTTGGCGAACCAGTTCGAGATAGCTGTGGATGTGGTAGATGATTTGAAAAATAATTCGTCCGAAGTTGACCGAATTTGCCGCAGAGAGGGAAATGTTTTTCGCTTTAAGGGCATCTTTGAACGTTTGAGAACCCAAAAGCTTTTTCAATGCACTTTGAGCATCATCGAAATCCCCTTTGATCCCGATCACTTTGAGATTTTGGGCATCTTCGGTCACCATTTGGAGGCGCTGAACGTCCGAGGTTCCCCCATCAGGATAGAGACACGCGACACGAACGTTCGCTCTGTTTTTAAAAGTTTCCAACGCCGCAGGACCCGTATCGCCGCTCGTTGCCGCTAGAATCAGATATTCCTCTCCGCGCTTTTGAGCGATAGAGCTAAGAACCACACCGAAAGGTTGAAGTGCCATATCTTTGAACGCACGGGTCGGTCCGTGATAGAGTTCGCTCACATACAAATCATCACGCACTTTGACGACCGGAACGGGGTTGGTCGGATCGTCGAATTTATCATAGAGGGAGAGGGCTTCATCGATTACGGAGCCGTCAATATCGATGGCAAGCATTGTGAGTAAATCTTTCGCCAGCTCTTTATAACTGGAGTTCAAATGCTTAGAGAGGAACGCTTCTCCAAGATTGGGCAATTCGCTCGGAACATACAATCCGCCGAACGATGCGATGGGACTTAAAATCGCCTCTGAAAAGGTAACCTGTTGTGGATGGATTCCGTCATTTCCGCGTGTTTCAATAAATTTCATTGGTTCACTTTATACAATTTTCGTGATTATAACAAAGAGCCTCTCAGCACTTGCTTAGTTAGAAAAGATACATTAAATCTTAGCAAAACGTATGGTAGAATAATCAGATGAAGCTTTTTACACTATTTTTCGCTCAAATATTGTTCATTGTTGGATTGATGGGTAATGAACCACCACTCACTAATCTGAAATATTGGGTTCTCTTTAGTGGCGGAGATGCCAGACCGATGCAACTGATGGTGGATAAGTTTAATGCCTCCCATAAACACATCAATGTTAAGATGAAAATTATAAAATGGGCAGAGTATTACCCCACTCTAAATAAAAATATTCACACCAAAAATGCTCCTGATATCGCTATCGTTCACGCATCACTACTCCCGTGGTATGTGCATCAAAATGCCTTAGCCGATTTAAATTCTTATGAGATACCGTGGAAGAATTTTTCCCCCCATTTGATTCAAGCGATCCGATTTGAACAAAAACATTATGCTCTCCCTCTGGATATGCATCCACAAGTTATGTATTTCAACAAAAAATATTTGGCACAGGCTCATCTTTTGGATAAAAACGGTAATCCAATCATAAGAAGCGGCATTGAGGGATTCGTAGAATTCTTACAAAAACTTCAAAAATCACTGCCGCCTGATGTCGTGGCATTCTCTACCCCAAACGACAATGTACTTAACTGGTGGATTTGGTACAGTCTCTATTCTCAACAAGAAAACGGAGGGTATATACTCAACAACAAAGCAGCCATTAACAATCCGGCGGGGAAAAAAGCGTTTGATTTTTTTTACAAAATGAGAGAAGCCAAAGTTTGGAATCAAGAGATACACGATGAAAAAGGCTACAACCTCTTTAAATTTAACAAAGCAGCAACAATGATTACAGGGGTTTGGACGACGTGGAATTTTCAACAAAATAAAGAGCTTGATTTTGGTGTCGTTGAGTTTCCGAAACTTTTTGATAAGAGTGCCAATTTCGGAGATTCACATACTTTTGTCATCCTAAAATCCAATGATTTGTCCAAACAAAAAGCCTCAGCCGAATTTATCAAATGGATTTCAGAAAACTCCTATGACTGGGCGATCTCAGGTCAGGTTCCCGCCAATCTAAACGTTTTAAAAACAGAAGAGTTCAAAAAACTCCCTTTTAGAAAAGTTTACGTTAAATCGGCACATGATATGGCACTCTATCCTAAAAATCTCAAACTCAAAGAGTGCAATGATGCCATGATTACGATTTTGAGTGATTTTTTGATGAGTCATGATTCGGTGGATGATGTCATGATTAAAGCAGAAAAAAGACTCAACACTATATTAAAAAAGTCCGAATAGATGTTTATTAAAAATTCCATATCAGTAAAGCTACTCAAAAAAATATTTTTGATCTATTTTGTCATCACCTTGATCATGACGATTACTCAGATTATGATTGAATATTACGATACCAAAAACAATGTCCAAAAAGATCTAGTCTCCCTCGAAAATACTTATATAAATTCACTCCAAAATGCTATTTGGGATATGGATGTGGATCAAATAGAGAGTTTGAGCGATTCCATTTCCAAACTGTCATTTGTAAAAGAGGTCATCCTTTTGGACCCTTCCGGAAATATTATCACTCATCATCAAGCACATAACATAACCAACCGTTTTTCTCATGAATTTAACATATTTAAAGTACATAATATGCAAAAAATAGTGATAGCAAAAGCGATCATCTCCTCCGATCAAAACAGTGTTATCGACATTGTCAAAACAGGGGTAATTCTGATAATCCTCAATGCCATGATCAAAAGCGTGATATTGTTATTTTTGTTTATTTGGGCATTTCAAAAAAATCTCGTTGAACCCCTTACCGATCTTACCAATCAAATCGGCGACATTGAATTTGACAATCTCGATCAGCATAAAATCAGTGTAAATGTTCCTAAAAGCAGCGAGCTTGATCTCCTCCAAAAAAAGTTTAATTTGATGATTGAAAAACTTAATCAACAAAAAAATATCATTTTAAATGCCGAACACGACTATGCCGCTCAACTGGAGCAAGAGGTGAAAGAACGGACATTAGAACTCGAACAACTCAACATAGGGTTAACCCATATCGCTACAACCGATTACCTCACCAACATTCGAAACCGACGAAGTTTTTTTGATGTCGGAGATCAATATTTCGTTATGGCAAAACGAAATCAAAAAGAGCTCTGTGTTTTGTCATTCGATCTTGATAATTTTAAGGCGATCAACGATACATACGGGCATCAAGTGGGAGATCAGGCACTCAAACAATTCGCCGATAACTGTAAAAAGCATCTCCGTGAAAGTGATGTTTTCGGACGGATGGGAGGGGAAGAGTTTACGGCATTGCTGTTTGAAACATCTTTAGAGGAGAGTATCCTATTGGCGGAACGAATCGTCCAAAGCACCTCCAAAATAGCCATCTATTCCGAAAAGGAACCCATCTTTTTTACTGTCAGTGTCGGTGTCGCCTCTATCCTCCCAAGCGATCAAAAAATGGATGATCTTCTCTTACGTGCCGACCGTGCCCTCTACCAAGCCAAAGCAAACGGACGGAACCAAGTCATTAGTTCGGAGTGTTAAGCCCAAAAAATAGTATTTTTTGTTTTTTTACACTAGAATACACCATCTTTTAAGACGGAATATATATGGCGACCATCTACGATCTCAAACCCGCTTTCCAAAATCTTCTTCGTCCTACAGTCCAAAATTTGGCGCGCTTAGGGGCAACTCCGAATCAAATCACCTATGCGGCACTCGCTCTCTCTTTTATCGCGGGGGGTGCTGTTGCACTCACCCACGGTGCGCTCTGGACACTGCTATCTATCCCTGCGGTGATGTTTGTGCGGATGGCGCTTAATGCGATCGATGGGATGCTCGCCAAAGAGCACGATATGAAAAGCGACGCAGGGGCGATGCTGAATGAAATGAGCGATGTCCTCTCGGATGCGGCGCTTTATCTCCCTTTTGCTCTGATCGGCGGTGTCTCGGCACTTTGGGTTGTGTTATTTGTTATTATGGCTATCCTCACAGAAATGGCGGGGGTGTTGGGAGCACTCATCGGGGGAGTGAGACGCTATGATGGACCGATGGGGAAAAGCGATCGAGCGTTTGTGATCGGCGCCCTCTCGCTGGCTCTTGGGCTGGGAGTTTTGCCTGATGGGTGGTTTGATGCCATTATGATCATCGCCACGCTGATGGGGGGATGGACGGTGCTTCGACGCTCTGTGCGGGGGTTAAAATCATGATAGAGACAATCACCACACTCTTTTCGGGTAAAAGCGGGATTGTTTTGCTGATTATTTTAGGGATATTGGCGTTTGCCACGTTGATCGTATCGGTGATCTTTCGCACCAAAACGTCCCAAGAGTTGAAAGACCGCGTCTATTCGTGGTGGATCATTATCGGCGCATTTATACTCGGGGCGATGCTCAACACGACCGTAGCGATGTTCTTTTTCGCTCTCATCAGCTATCTCGCCCTCAAAGAGTATTTCACCCTTATCCCCACCCGTCGCACCGATCGTCGTATCATCTTTTACGCCTACCTCTCCATCGTGTTTCAGTACTGGTTCGCGGGGGCGCAGTGGTATGGGATGTTTATCATTTGGATACCCGTCTACCTCTTTTTGCTCCTCCCGTTTCGTCAGGTACTCATCGGGGAGACGCAGGGATTTTTAGAGAACACGAGCCGCGTGCAGTGGGGGCTGATGATGTTTGTCTTCGGTCTGAGCCACCTCGCCTATATGATGACTCTCCCTGCTGTGGCGGGGCATGATGTCGGGGGAAAAGAGTTGGTGCTCTATCTCGTCGTCCTCACCGAACTCAACGATGTATTACAATATCTCTGGGGCAAGGCTCTGGGTAAACATAAAATCGTCCCGAAAGTAAGCCCCAACAAAACGATCGAGGGGTTCGTGGGTGCATTTATCACCCTCAGTGCTCTCGCGGTGGCATTTTCGTTTCTCACCCCTTTTACGACGCTTCAAGCGCTCGCGGCGGGGATGCTCATCAGCGGCGCGGGGTTCGTCGGCGATGTCGTCATTTCGATGGTCAAACGGGACATCGGGGTAAAAGATTCGGGGCATCTGCTGCCTGGGCATGGGGGGATACTTGATCGTGTCGATAGTCTCACCTATACCGCACCGCTTTTTTTCCATTTCACCTACTATCTCTACTATTAGGATAACACGATGCTAAAATGGCTCTTTTTCGCCCTCATCGTCCGTCCTACGGTATTGCTGGTCTTCGGAGTGCATGTGCGGGGGCGCGAACACCTAAGTCACGACAAACCCTGCATCATCGTCGCTAACCATAACAGCCATCTCGATACGCTGGTACTCATGAGCCTCTTTCCCCTGCGCAAAATCCACCGTATCCGCCCCGTCGCGGCGGCGGACTATTTTATGAAAAACCGCCTCATCGCGTGGTTCTCGACCCAGTTCATCGGGATTATCCCCCTAAGTCGAAAAGTAGAGAGATCGCACACGCATCCCCTCGAATCGGTGCGCCAAGCCCTCGAAGCGGGGAACAGCATCATCCTCTTCCCCGAGGGGAGTCGCGGCGAAGCGGAGCAGATGAGTAAATTCAAATCAGGAGTCGCCCATTTGGCAAAAATGGCTCCCCATATCAGCGTTGTCCCCATCTATCTCGGCGGCGCGGGAAAAGTGCTCCCCAAAGGGGAAGCGCTACTCGTCCCCTTTATCATCGATGTTCATATCAATGAGCCGATGATGATCGGCGAAGAAGATACTCAAGCGTTTACGGAGCGGTTGGAAGAGGTGATTAAAAAGGCGGGGGAGAAGGATGTATAAATTTCAGGATAATTTTAGGAAAACACATTTAATATTTCGATATGTCTAAGTTTTTAGGAATATAGTTATGAAAACCATTGATATCCATACCCACCTTCTCAGCAGTGATGTAGCGTTTGATCGTTTTTACGACAAATTGGCATTGCGTTTTTTTGCCAAAAAGTTCGGAATGAACCCCAAAGCACTCGTCCGCGATCCCTACGGCGAATACACCCGCGCACTGGTCGAATCGGTCAGAGGTTCACGACACGTTGAGAAAATCGTCCTCTTCGGTGTCGATGCACGGGTTGATGAAGAGGGAGAAATTCTTCACAAAGACATCACCGTGTGTGCGACCAACGAAGACGTAGCGGCGTTGTACCGAGGGAACGAGGATGTCATCATCCCCTTTTTCTCCATCAATCCCAAACGCCCCGATGCGCTCGATCTCATCGACCGCTACGCCGATGCGGGATTTGCGGGGGCAAAGTTTTTGCAAAACTACTGGGGGGTCGATACCCGCGAAGCGCGTTATCGTCCCTATTTCGACAAACTCGCACAGCGCGATCTGCCGCTGATCGTCCATGTGGGGAGTGAGAGCAGTGTTCACTCTTTTAAATCGTGTGAGAGTATCGATATGCTGAGTCATCCACTCGAAGCGGGGGTTCAGGTGATCTGCGCACATATGGCACTCACCTATGAACCACGCCAAATATTCAAAGCCCTCTCCAAAAATCCGAAACATTTTAACGACGAGTACTTTATCCTTCTCGAAATGCTTAGAGAACATGATAATCTCTATGCTGACATAAGCGCCCTCCTCACCCCCGTGAGAGCAAAAGTATTGCGCCATCTGAGCAGACAGAGCGACATCCATCACAAGCTCCTCTTCGGCACCGATTTCCCCGTACCCTTTAGCACGATGCTCAACAGCTACGATCTCCCCTATCGCAAACGCTTTTCTCTCTCACGCGAAGCGAACCCATTTGATCGCTATGCCAAGGCGATTTTAGAGTACTTCCCGGCAGAGAGTCCCATCTATACCAACTACACCAAACTATTAGGAGAATAAGATGACAACCGGAAATTTCGCAAGCTTCGATGGCTCAGAGCTTTTTTATCGTGAATGGTCGCCGCAAAATCCTAACGGCAAAATCGTGCTGCTCCTCCATCGCGGACATGAGCACTCAGAGCGACTCGATCCCATCGCCCGTAACGCGATTTTCGAGGGGTACAAAGTGTTCTCGTATGACAATCGAGGGCATGGATACACTAGAGCCGAGGCGACCTATGAGTTTATGAATCTGGTACGCGATTTGGAGGCGTTTGTCCGCTTTGTCTGTGCCAAAGAGGGAAAAAGCGCCGAAGATATTTTCGTCGTCGCCAACTCGGTCGCGGGGGTCGTCGCTTCGACGTGGGTGCACGATTATGCTCCGCGTATCGCGGGGATGGCACTGGTCGCTCCGGCGTTTGTCATCAAACTCTATATCCCTCTCGCCAAACCCTCACTCGATTTGATGATACGGTTTAATCCCCGCATGAACATCAAATCCTACGTCAAAGCGAAGTTTTTGACCCATAATACGATAGAGCAGGAGCGATACAACACCGATCCGCTCATCACTCCCAACATCCCCGCACGACAACTCGTGACACTCCTCGATACCGCAAAACGGATTGTGGAGGATGCGAGCCACATCGTCACCCCGACATTGGTACTCTCGGCAACATCGGATTATGTCGTGGACAGTCGCGTTCAAAAGGTATTTTATGAGCGTCTCAGTTCCCCGTTAAAACGGTTCGTGGAGTTGAAAGGGTTTTATCACGGTGTCCTCTATGAAGCGGAAGCGCACAAAGCGATCGATGCCATCGGAGTGTTTATGGAGGAGTGTTTCAACACCCCTAAAACCGATAAGAGTGAGCATCTCATCGCGTTGACCCAAAATGAAAAAGATAAAATCGCACGAGGGGAGATCACCACGTGTCAAAAGTTCTCTTTTGGGGTTCAGCGTTTTATGCTAAACACCTTGGGGTGGATGAGTGATGGGATGAAAATCGGGCTGAAATACGGGTTCGATTCGGGGGTTACACTCGATTATGTCTACAAAAATACCCCAAGCGGTGTGGGTCTGCTAGGGAAACTCTCCGATAAAAACTATCTCGAGAGCATCGGATGGAGAGGGATTCGTCAGCGTAAAGTCAACGCTATCATTACTATCCGCGAAAAAATCGATCAGCTGCGCGGCGAGGGGAAAAATGTAAAAATTCTCGATATTGCCGGAGGACCCGCCCGCTATCTCATCGAACTCGCAGAGGAGTACCCCGACATTGAGGTACTGGTGCGCGATTATCAGGAACAAAACGTCGAGCAAGGGCGCGCATTGGCAAAAGAGCGGGGTCTCTCTAATATCCGTTACGAGCAAGCCGATGCGTTTGATAAAACCAATTACGACCGAAATACCTACGAGCCGAATATCGTTGTCGTCTCAGGGGTATTTGAGCTGTTTGAACAAAATGCACTGATCCAAAATGCCATTGAGGGGATCACTTCGATGATCGCACCGAATGGGTATTTGGTCTATACGGGTCAGCCGTGGCATCCGCAGTTGGAACAAATCGCCCATGTGCTTGGGAACCATCAGCAAACGCAATGGATAATGCGCCGCCGAAGCCAGTATGAACTCGATACCCTCTTTGGCTCCTACGGGTTTGATAAAGAGGGGATGCGGATCGATGATTGGGGTATTTTCACCGTCTCATCGGCGCGACGTAGATAACCATGTATCCGTTTGATCCTGCCCTAGATGCCTCTGCCACCCTCAAAGAGCGATTTGTATGGGTACTTTTTATGGGAGCGCTCTTTTTTATCCTCTACGGTGCGGCGAATCAGTACGCTTCGCTCACCCCCCACCCCTCGATTTTTATGGAGTGGGAGCGGCACATTCCGTTCGTCCCCTCATTCATCATCCCCTATATGTCCTCGGATGTGATGTTTTGTATCGCATTTTTGCTTCCGCAGAGCCGTTTGGAGCTTCGTATCCTTGCGTTGCGGGTGCTCTTTATCGTTGCTTTATCAGTCCTCATCTTTACCCTTTTTCCGCTCCAATTCGGATTTGAAAAACCCAAAAGCGATGAGTATCAATGGCTCTTTGGGGTTCTCAGTGCCGATCTGCCTTACAATCAGCTCCCCTCGTTGCACATCAGTTTTGCCATCGTGCTGTGGATGTCGATGCGCGCTCATTTGAAAAACGTTTTTCTAAAATACGCCGTTGCTCTGTGGCTTTGGCTCATCGCCCTCTCCACACTGCTGGTGTATCAGCACCATTTTATCGATCTCCCGACGGGGGCACTCATGGGGGCACTCGCTATCGCCCTAATCCGTCCGAATAACCGGCTTCTGGAGAAGTTCACCACTCCGCGCAGTCTCAAAGTGGGGCTTTATTATTTGGGTGCGGCGGTTTTGTTTCTCGTCGCAGCGTTCGCATATCACTCCCTCATCGCACTGTGGCTGTTTCTCTCGATGGCAGCGGTAGCTATCGTCTATGCGTTTGGACTCAATCATCTCATTGCAGGGGAAGAGTCAAAGGCTTCATTATGGCAATGGATCGTGTTTGCCCCCTATTTTATCGGGACAAACCTCTCATGGCGATGGTACAAACAAAAATTGCCGTTAATGAGCCACGTGGAGGAACGCATCTATTTCGGACGTCACCCATCATCCCACGAATACGACCTTATCCGATCCCTTGGGATCAACCACGCGATCAATCTGGCATTGGAACATCAGATCAACCGCTCTACACTGGAGCAGACGAGAATACCATTTTTGGATTTGACGATCCCCTCTCCCGAGGCACTGCACCGCGTCGTTATGATGATCGAAGATAAAAAAGAGCGCGGTGTCTATGTCCATTGCGCTCTAGGGCTCTCTCGCAGTGTTATGGCGATCGGTGCGTGGATGTTGTACCGTGGACACACGATGGAGCAGATCGAAGAGCGGCTCAATAGTATCCGTAGTGCCTATGTCAAATCGAAATACGTGTATGTGGCACTGGGTCTGTATCAATCGCATTTAGAATCACTTCGCGCGAGTGATTCAGTCTCATATTAGCTCAGATTTATTATCATATCTATATGTTTAAGTTTTTAGGATTATAACGATGAAAACCAATTATACCCATGCTCTTCCGCCCGAATGGAAACCGATGTCCGATATTTTTACCGCGTTGGGGGATGAACACCGTCAGCGGATGCTGATGCTGTTCGAGCCGGATGAGCGGCTCACAGCGGGGCAAATCGCCGATGCCTCGACACTAGCACGCACCACCGTATCGCATCATCTCAAAATCCTCCGTCAGGCCGAAGTGCTCTTGAGCGAGAAAAAAGGGAAAGAGGTGTGGTTTTGGATCAATAAACCTCTACTGGAGCAAACGTTTGGCAATGTACTCAACTATTTACAAGGAAATTCTCAATGATTAAATCGATTTTATATGTAATCGTCCGTCTTTTATTTCGGATAAAAGTAGTCGGAGAGTTTCAACGCGAAGAAAACCATACGATTATCATAGCCAACCATCAATCGTTTTTAGACGGGCTGATTTTGGGGTTGGTACTTCCGATCAAACCGGTTTTCGTGGTCAATACCGAAATCGCCAAACGCCCGCTGGTAAGAGCATTTTTATCGCTGAGCGAATACCTCGCCATCGATCCCTCCAATCCGATGGCGATCAAACAGATCATCCGTCTCGTCGAAAGCGGTCGTCCTGTCGTCATTTTCCCTGAGGGGCGGATCACGACGACGGGAAGTTTGATGAAGATTTATGAGGGGTCGGCGTTCGTCACGGTCAAAACGGAGGCGACGATCCATCCCGTGATTATCGAGGGGGCGACATTCAGTACCCTCTCACGGATGCACACGGAACATCCGAAACGGTGGTTTCCGCAAATCACCCTCACCTATTGCACCCCGACCCGTCTGCGTATCTCTGAGGGGGGAAGTGCTCATGAAAAACGTACCAAATCGGGCGAAGCGATGCGTACACTGTTGCAACAGTGTATCTTCGAATCGCGAACCCCAAATACCCTTTTCGGAGCATTCGTCGATGCGGCGGAAGATTACGGTTATTCGCACCGCATTGCCGAAGACACCAAACAAATCGAGTACACCTACCGACAGGTGCTAACGATGGCATTGGGATTGGGGAGACTCCTCTCCCCTCATACCGCTCCCAAAGAAGCGGTTGGGGTATTGATGCCCACAGCGGTTCCGACATTGGGGCTTATTCTCGGACTCAATGCGTTTGGACGAACTCCCGCAATGCTCAACTTTACCGCCGGAAGCGATGGATTACAAAATGCCTGCACCGCCGCACAGATCAACACGATCATCACCTCCCGTGCTTTTGTAACACAAGGGAAACTCGAACCCAAACTGGAGGGGTTACACGGTGTAACGATCCTCTATCTCGAAGACCTCCGTCCTCAAATGCGTCTCATCGACAAACTCTGGCTCATGGGATTCGCACGATGGTTCCCGCGTGCAGTGATGCACAAAGTAGCTCCTGAAGATACGGCGGTGATCCTCTTTACCTCAGGGTCGGAAGGGAAACCCAAAGGGGTTGTCCTCTCGCACGATGCGATTATGGCAAATATCGCTCAACTGCGTTCCATCGTCGATTTCTCGACGGAAGACAAAATGCTCAATGCCCTGCCGATTTTCCACTCCTTCGGTTTGACAGCGGGGACATTGTTGCCGATTATGGGAGGGATTCCCCTCTTTTTGTACCCATCCCCACTGCATTACCGCGTTATCCCAGAGATCGCGTATGACCGATCGTGCACGATCCTCTTTGGAACCAGCACCTTTTTGAACCATTATGCCGCCCATGCCCATCCCTACGATTTTTATCGCCTCCGCTACGTCGTAGCCGGAGCTGAAAAGCTCTCGGAGAGTGTCAAAGAGCTGTGGTTCGAGAAATTCGGGATACGGATTTTCGAAGGGTACGGGGCGACCGAAACGGCTCCCGTTATCGCCGTCAATACCCCGATGGCGTACCGAAGCGGCACCGTAGGACAGATTTTGCCGGGGATTGAGGCAAAACTCATTAGTGTTCCGGGGATCGATGAGGGGGGAATCTTGCACGTCAAAGGACCGAACGTTATGAGCGGCTATCTACGTGCTGAGCGTCCCGGATTTTTGGAAAAACCGACCTCTGATGCGGGAGAGGGGTGGTACGATACGGGAGACATCGTCACGATCGATGAGCGTGGATTTGTTCGCATAGCGGGACGGGTCAAACGGTTCGCCAAGATCGCGGGGGAGATGATCTCCCTCGAATCGGTTGAGAAACTCGCCCTCACCGCTTCACCGAGCCATTTTCATGCGACATCATCCCAAAATGATGAGTCCAGAGGGGAAGCCCTCGTCCTCTTTACGACCGACAGAGAGCTAAAACGCGATACCCTCCAACAAGCCGCACGGGAGCGAGGATACCCTGAAATCGCCGTTCCTCGCAAAATCGTTTATGTCGATGCCATCCCTGTTTTGGGGACAGGCAAAACCGATTACGTCACCCTCAAATCAATGGCGGCGGATGCATGAGCAGTCCACTTTATCTGCTCAAAACACACCGTTTTGCCCCGCTGTTCGGAACCCAGTTTTTAGGGGCATTTAACGACAATCTCTTTAAAAATACCCTTGCGGTGCTCCTCACCTTTCAAGCCGCCGAGTGGACTTCGATCTCCTCCGCCCTCCTCGCTCCGCTGATCGGAGCCGTCTTTATCCTCCCCTTTTTCCTTTTCTCAGGAGTGGCGGGAGAGTTGGCGGATAAGTTTGATAAAGCGCGTCTCGCACGTATCGTCAAAGTGTGGGAGATCTTTTTGATGGTGATCGCCACGGTGGGATTTGCGACCCATTCGTTTATCACCCTTATGATCGTCGTGTTCGGGATGGGGATGCACTCGACGCTGTTCGGTCCGATCAAATACTCGATCATCCCTCAGCACATGGGGGAAAATGAGCTGGTCAGCGCCAACGCCCTCGTCGAATCGGGGACATTCGCCGCGATTTTACTGGGGACACTCATCGGCGGGGTACTATCGGGAATCCCCAACGGCGGAGTGATTGCCGGTATCGCCTCCATCGCGGTCGCCATCATCGGATACACCCTCAGCCGCTATATCCCAAACGCCCCCTCCCTGAGCCCTGAGATGCCGTTTTCGCTCAACCTCATTGCCCAAACACGCAACGCTATCCGATTGGCGTACCAAAATCGGATGGTTTTTCTTTCTATTTTGGCGATCTCATGGTTTTGGCTTTATGGGGCATTGCTCCTCTCTCAGTTCCCCTCATTCGTTCAATCGGTGTTGATGGGGGATGAGACGACGGTGACGATACTGCTGAGCCTCTTTACCCTCGGGATCGGTGCGGGTTCCATCCTCTGTGAGCGGCTCAGCCACCATAGCCTCCGCGTCTCGCTGGTTGTTATCGGAGCTATCGGAATGGGGCTGTCGGGGATCGATTTTGCCCTTGCCGCGCAACACTTCACCACGACAGGAGATATATACGCAAACCCGCAGTTTTTCCATATTCTCTTTGATCTAACCCTCATCGGAGTGTTCGGCGGGCTTTATAGCGTTCCGCTGTATGCCCTGATGCAAGGGCGAAGCGAAGCCCATTCTCGCTCCCGCATCATCGCCGCCAACAATATCCTCAATGCCCTTTTTATGGTTTCAGGTGCGGTTGTGACGATACTACTTCTAGGAGATGGTTGGAGTATCCCCGATATTTTTCTCCTCGTCGGCATTACGACTTTGCTCGTTGCAGGAATCATTGCACGACTAATCCACACAAAGGCAAAAAATGAATTATAGAACCCTCATAATCTCACTGACCCTAGCCGCATTTACCCTCCTCTCCGCCGAATCGGATTTGGCACAGCTGGTGAATACCGCCCGTCAAAACGACGCGATAGCGGTAGAAGACCTTATCCGCCGTTCTCTCGATCTTCGGGAAAAGATCCCCCCTTTTATGAGTGAAGCGGAAAGCTCAATTCGCTCGCACAAAGGGGCACTCCCATCGACCCTGTCGGTGAGAATCGCCAAATCGATCCGTGAAGCCGATGCCGTACGAACCAGTTTATTTCCGTATGCGTTGCGCTACCGTAATGCGCTTTACCGCACCGATGAATCGTTAGGGGATCGCGACCGTATCGAATCAATCGTGATTTCAATGGCGGCGGCGCTGACTCTCTATGACAATGCCCAATTTATGCAAGATCATATGCATGACAAAAGCGAAATCCGCGCTAAACTCAATGAAGCCTATCCCGAGTACGGAGTGGATGAAAACTTTTACAAAGACTCACTGATGAGAGCCAATACCCTCACCTATCGCTCCACGATGCTCGATGCCATCCGCTTTTTCGAGGATAACCGCAAGACGATTGCTCTCTATATCGCTCAAGGTGACCCTTCGATCCGCTATCTATACGATTACATCGACCACTCACCGATGCGTGCGACGTTAGGGGGAGATAACGCGTTCAAAGAGATTGCCGATCAGGTGAGCGTACTCGTCTCCCGTACCGCTGAATTGCCGTTCTCAACCGTCGAAAAACTCAAATTCACCTTTTCAAAAGTGCTAGGCAACACGATGGGGATGGTACGATGGCGCAGCGGAAAACTGCGTGAGGACAAAGCATTTCTCGCTGATTTTTCGGCACAGCTCAAACCCGGAGACGTATTGCTGGAAAAGACCCCATTTGCTTTGACCGACAAAACGATTCCGGGGCATTTCGGTCATGCGGCGCTCTACATCGGAACGTATGAACAGCTTCGCGATTTGGGAGCATTGAACGAACCGTTTATTAAACGCCATCTCGATGAGATCAAAGAGGGCAAAGTGATCCTCGAAGCGCTTCGCGAGGGGGTCGTACTTAACAGCGTCGAGCATTTTATGAATATCGATGACGTTGCGACACTCCGTCCGAGCCATTTATCCTCCGATGAGATACGCGGTTCATTGGATCTGGCACTGAGCAATTACGGTAAAAAGTACGATTTTGATTTCAACGTCAACACCACCGAAACCATCGTCTGTTCTGAACTCGTCTATGTTGCCTATCCGCAGATCGATTTTGTGACGAAAAAAGTATTGACGAGCTTTACGATCTCACCCGATGACATCGCCGTCCTCGCCTCAGGAGATACCAATGCTCCGTTGGAACTGACATTTTTTGCGCATGATGGGAAGAAGGTGTATGCCAAAGGGGAAAATGACGAAGGGGAGAAACTCTATCGAACCCTTGTCGGGATCGAAGAGAAATATCGCTAAGGACTACAGAGTAATCTGTGTCCCAACCCCCTCAGAAGTGAAGAGTTCGAGCAAGATCGCGTGTTCGATACGTCCGTCGATGATGTGGGCTTTTTGAACCCCCGCATCGACTGCTTCGAGACATGAATCGACTTTTGGAACCATCCCGCCGCTAATCGTACCGTCCGCTTTAAGCGCTTCAACCTGCGCTTCAGTGAGGGTTGAGAAAAGCTCTTTATCTTTGTTTAGCACTCCCGAAGTGTCCGTCATAAAGATCACTTTGCACGCACCGATAGCCGCCGCGATAGCCGATGCGGCAAGGTCGGCGTTGATGTTATATCCCGGATGACCGACGATAGGATCACACCCGATAGGAGCGATGACGGGGATGAAACCCTCTTGCAAAAGGTTATGGATAACCGAGCCATTCACACTCTCGACTCGCCCCGTAAGACCAAATTTCGCTTCGTCTTTGGGCTTGGCACGCAAGAAATGGGCATCTTTACCGCTGATACCGATCGCTTTGGCACCGTAGGAGTTGAGGAGAGAGGTGATCTCTTTGTTGATCTCGCCGCTAAGTACCATCTCGACAATCCGCATCACTTCAGGGGTGCTGACCCGCTCACCGTCGATAAACTCGGTCGGGATTTTGAGATCGGACAAGAGCTGAGAGATACGGCTTCCGCCGCCGTGTACGATCACCACTTTCACCCCGACGAGGTGAAGCAGTACGATGTCTTGGGCAAATTTGGCTTTGAGTTCATCGGAGGTTTGAGCCGACCCGCCGTATTTAATGACAACGATCTCATCACGAAACTCTTTGATGAACGGCATCGCGTCCATAAGAGTTTTAACGGTATCAATTTTTCGCTGCATTTACATAATCCTTCACTGTAGTAATTATCGTCTCATTTAACTCAATAGAGAGTTCCAAAACCGAGATATTGAGTTTAAAAGACGACATTTTAACCAAGTCTTTTGAAGTTACCAAGAGGCTCGTAGCACCCGTGCGCTCCACAATCATTTCCAACTCCCCTTGGGTAAAGAAATGGTGATCTTCAAAATAGACCTTCTCTATCACTTCCGGTAAAAAAGGATCAAGCCGCTCTGGGCGTGCAATCGCGGTCACCAATACCATTTTTTCGGTTGGATTTTTGAGGGTAACGGAGCGTTTGAAATCGACCCTCTCCATCATCACGATAACCTTTTTGGTACTCCACAACTTCTCCCGATACGCCCCTGATGGGAGACAATACGGGTTTGGGGTGGGGACGGCAATGAGGAGGTTGAGTTTCTCTATCGAGTGTTTCCCATACCCGTCATCAAGCAATACGACATCGCATCCCATCGACGCCGCTTCCGCAATCGCCCGTTCACGGATCTCGCTGACGATAACCATCGCACTGTCGAGCATCTGGGCGTAGAGCATCGCTTCATCACCGCTTTTAATCACATCGCAGAGGATCGTCGATTTGTCTTTGACGACCACCATACCGCGGCTTTGCCGTCCGTAACCGCGCAACACGATCGCCGGTTTTTCAAAATGTTTGGCGAGTTCAACCACAATCGGGGTTTTACCGCTCCCGCCGACGATGAGATTTCCGACACTCACCACCGGTATTCCAAACGATTTAGGACGACTTCGCAGATAACGGATATAGGCCAATAAACAGTAGATCCAGCTGAGCGGTAAAAGGAGGAGAGAGAGGATTTTTTGGATCAGCGAGGGGTTATACAGATAGCGTTCCCCCCATTGAACCCAGAAACGTTTCAAACGCGTGTAGAAGCTACATCCAAAATTGCGTCACAGATCTCTTCAACCTGATCATCGCTAAGAGCCGCGTAATTCGGGATCGAGAGTACTTGCTGATAGTTGCGCAGTGCGATCGGGAAATCGTTGACTCTCAATGAGTATTTCGTTTTGTAATAGCTGAGCAAATGGAGCGGTATATAGTGCAACCCGCACTCGATTCCGCGAGCGGCGAGTTCGCGTGCAAACGAGTCACGGTTTTTATCGACCTTGATAATATAAAGCGAATACGGATGCTCTTCATTCGCGATAGGGGTACGGATATGCGGTGCATCCGCCAAACGCTCGTTAAAAATTTCGGCGATGGCGCGCTGACGTTCGATATTCTCATCTTGTTTTTCAAGCTGTACCAAAATCGTAGCAGCATCGAGCGGGCTCATCATATACTGACTTCCGATGTCGACAACATCATAGATATACCCCAACCCCTCTTCATCAATCACCATCGCGTGGTTGCGAAGCGAGCGCGCACGCTCCATGATCTCTTCATCATCACACACCAACATCCCGCCGTTGCAAACGTTGCGACGCAAATGGGGACTGAAATCAAAACAGGTGATGTCGGCACCGGTAGAACCGATTTTTTGACCGTTATAGGTTGCCCCCAGCGCGTCGGAAGCATCTTCGACGATTTTGACATCATACTCTTTCGCCATGGCGTAGAGTCGATCGAGTTCAACGCTTTGACCCGCTACGTGAGAGACGATCACCGCTTTGAGTTTTTTGGATTTGTTTTCCGCCAAATAGGCTTCGAGTTTATCCAAATCGATCGTAAAGGTATCGGGATTAATGTCGATGAAAATCGGCTCCGCATCGAAATGGCGCACCACTTCCGGAACCGACGGATAAGCATTGATCGAACAGAGTACTTTATCACCCCGTTTGAGATCTATCGCCAACATCGCCAAATGGAGCGCCGCCGTTCCGTGCGATGTCGCCAGCGCATATCCGGCTCCCGTATAGGACTCAAATGCCGCTTCTAAATCTTCGACGATGTTCGGTGCTTCTCCGTCAAATACTTCGTCAATCTTCTCACGTTCATCTCCGCCGACTTCAACACGGTAAAATGGGATACTCATAGTCTGTTCCTTTTTCATAGGGTAATATCTCTGGGATAATTGAAATCATGATTGAGCGTCCGTGACGTCAATTTTGCGATTACCGGCATACGCCGTTTGAATTGATTCTGATAAATTCTTTTTACTATCATACCGACTAATTCAGGGTTTTCACCATCAGCTATCATCTCTTCGGCGGTATGACGCTCTTCCACATACCGTTTTAGGACACGATCAAGATCCGCATAGGGGTAGCCGATCTCCGCTTCATCACTCTGCCCCGCCCACAAATCTGCCGAGGGGGGCTTATCGATAATCGAGCTTGGAACCCCTAAATAGCGAGCCAACTCGAACACTTCCGTTTTATACAGATCGCCGATAGGATTGAGCGCACTGGCTAAATCGCCATAAAGAGTCCCGTATCCGAGCATCAGTTCGCTTTTGTTACTGGTTCCCAAAACCAAAGCCCCCTCGCGCGCCGAAATATCGAACAATGTTACCATTCGTAACCGTGCTGAGAGATTCCCGACCCGAAGCGGTGACATATCGGACGTTTCATACGCTCGTAGCATCGGTTCAATACTTTTGACCTCTGAACGAAGCGAAAAAACGTTACATAATTCATCCGCATCGTCCAAAGAGTTTTGAGATGAATAGTGTGAGGGCATTTTGACGCAAAGCAGATCATCCCCGAACGCACGGTGTGCCAACACCGCCACGACCGCAGAATCGATCCCTCCGCTTAAACCCACTACCACTTTTTTCAAACCGGTTTTACGAACTTCCTGATTGAGAAATTCACTCAAATACCGGCTGATCAGCTCGTATTTACTCACCGCTTAACCTTATTTTAGTATTAACTATTTGTATTATAACTAATTTTATTATCAAAGATAGTCAACACTTCGTTAACGAAATACATTCCAGCTCTCCCTCATCAAAACCGGCACTTTTTCTCGCACTGCAATTGATGTCAATCCTGCGGGGAAAACTGTTGGGATAGTATTTTTCGATGATCTCGAAATAGCTGGAGAGCTCTTTTTGCTCCCATTCGCACGCATAGGCAAACCAGACATCCCCTTTACGGACATGATCGACCTCTTCACTGAGTATAACGTGCAACGCCGCCATGATTTTTTGGATCATCGGATCGCTCTTATGAGGTTCTAATTTACGAAGGATGAGAGGGGTCGCGTCCAAGCCGTTGGCTTCGAGATACCTCGGAACGACCGCCATCCGCTCGTAGAGGTTCAGTGTCCGCATAGATGCTTCAAACAGGGCATCATGCACCGGATACTCGCCGTAATAGCCCCCTAGCTCTTTTAACAAACCCTCAATCATCTCGAAATGGCGCACCTCATCATCGGCAACAACGAGCCAATCATCTTCAAATGCTTCACCCAACCCGCGAAAACGGTACACCGCATCGAGCGCCAAATCGATAGCGCTGTATTCGATATGGGCAATCGCATGGAGGAGTAAAATTTGTCCGTGAGGGGTACCCAGTTTTGTCCGTCTGGGAACCTCTTTTGGATCGATGATCGTACAATGATTTCGATACGAGGGGTAGCTAAAAACGATAGGTTCAGCTGTGCTATTGCGTGTGATCTCGCCGCGACGATAGAGATCGTAAAACGCTCTGAAAAGAGCTATTTTTTCATTCGGAGCAGAGGTGGTTAAAAGAGTTTCTAAAGTGCTATAGAGTTCCATAAAAGCCATTATATCGTATACTCTCGCTTATGAAATCATCCGAAAAAGCCTACACCCTCTATATCCTAAAGTGCAGTGACGATACCTACTACACGGGGATCGCTATCGACGTGGAAAAACGGCTCGCTGAGCATAACTCCTCGGAAAAGGGAGCCAAATACACCCGTTCGCGCCGTCCGGTAACACTGATGTACAGTGAAACGTGCAGTGATAAAAGCAGTGCGTTGAAACGGGAACTCGCTATCAAACGGATGAAACGCACCACAAAAGAGGGATTGTGGAGCTAATCTTTATGCTACAATCCGACTAAAAAAGAGCACATTATGGAAATCCTAAAACGCCCGATGGGCGATTATCAAACCAACTGTTATATTGTTAAAATTGACGGCAAAGAGATCATCATCGATCCGGGGATGGGGGCGACCGAGTGGGTTATGGCGAATGTCAAAAACCCTGTTGCGATCCTCAACACTCACGGTCATTTCGACCACGTATGGAGCAACAGTGCCCTGCAAGAAAAGCTGAATATCCCCCTCTACTCTCCCAAAGGGGATGTGATGCTCCTCAAAAACAGCACATGGATGCCGGAACTCCCCCCATCAACACCCGATGTTGAAGTAGACGGTGATCAAACGCTCGACATCAGCGGGATTGAGGTCAAATTTCACCATTTTCCGGGGCATTGTCCGGGGTGTTCTATGATCGAAATCGGAGATGTTATCTTTAGCGGAGATTTTTTGTTTGAAGGCTCTATCGGGCGATGGGATTTCCCCTACTCCGATGCAAACTCTATGCGTGAAAGTTTGAAAAAGTTTGCGGCATGGACGATCGATAAGCCCCTATATCCGGGGCATGGAAACTCAACATCGGTTCGAGCGGAACAACGAAATGTCGAGTATTGGATGAGGATGGTTTAACCTTCGATATTTTTCAAAAGATCCAAACGGAGAACATGGCGTTCAGTTACGACGGTTTTAAATTCCCCTTCGAATACCTTGATTTCATGGACAAATCCGCGAACGGTCACATTTCGCTTTCGCCCCTCTTTTTGGTGCTCCGTCGCTTCAAACGTTACCGTATCCCCTACGCGTACGGGAGCTAAGAATAAACAGTTACACGATGCCAATACGACATTAGGTTCATTTACCGATGCCATAGCGGCAAAATCGGCGGCACTGAAAATAAATCCACCGTGCACCAATCCTATCTCATCGGCACGCATAGCTTCAACCGTTTCCAACATAATTTTTGCATATCCCGCTTCCATTTTTACGATCTCTCCGCTGTAAACGGTGTTGATTCTCTCATGGGTATTGAGCGCTGTCTGCGGGTTTATCGCGACTTGAATCTCTTCATTCATTAAATCCAGTTGATCTTTTTCCAAACTTACCCTCTTTTAATCCGAATGTATCCCCGCTTCGGTGCAGGGTATCCCTCTACTGTTTTGGTACTATCGGCAGGATCAAGAAAATCTTCAAGGCTTTGCGATTCTATCCAGTCGGTTTTGCGTTGTTCATCGGATGTCGTTACCACCGTTCCCAACACCTCAAAGGAGTTAAATCCGGCGCGGGTACACCAGTTTTCGAGCGCTTTGAGAGTCGGAACGAAATAGACATTGGTGATTTTGGAGTAGCTTCCGCTCGGACAAAGAGCGACGGGTTCCTCTCCGTCGATGATAAAGGTATCGAGATAAATCTCGCCCCCCTCGGCTAACCCTTGTCCCAATGCTTTGATCATCGCTACGGGATCGCTTCGATGGTAGAGTACCCCCAGACAAAAGATCACATCAAATTTCTCTTCGTAAAAGGGCAGATGTTCCACGCCAAGGAGTTCATACACAATATCGCTTTTGACAAAATGGTTGATGAAATCGAACTGTGATTTAAAGAGCGCCGAGGGGTCAAATCCGACCACTTTTGCCGGAGCGTCTTCGAGAAAACGGAACATATAATAGCCGTTGTTGCATCCGATGTCGGCTACTTTTTTGCCGTGAAGATTGAAATGGGGACGGAGAAAGTTGTATTTGAGGTCTGAGCGCCATTCGGTATCGATAAACAGCCCGAACAGATCAAACGGCCCTTTTCGCCACGGCATCATAAGGCGGGCGATACGTTCGAGTTCGTTTACATCCACCGCCTCATCCGATGTGAGGGCAACGGTATTACCCAGTTCAATCTGAGCTTCGATCTGCGGGAGCTGATTTAGCGCTTCACGTAATGGAGCGATGTTTTTCCATGTCATCCATTTTTGGCGCTCTTCTCGAACTGCATTTAAATCCATACCGTCTCCTCATAATAATCTCGAAATTTTAGCGATATTAGGCTAAAATGCCCCCATGCGTATAGAACAAAAAGCCACCCTCATTTCCAGTTCCGTTGCCCTGACATTGGTAGCGTTAAAACTCACATTCGGTATCATCAGCGGCTCTGTTGCCGTATTAGCCTCGGCTATCGATTCTTTGCTTGACCTCGTCGTCTCTGCGTTCAACTACTTTGCCCTTCACCACTCCGACAAAGAACCTGATGAGCATTTCAACTTCGGACGACGTAAACTCGAACCCCTTGCCGCGGTTATCGAGGGGACGATCATCAGCCTTTCCGCCCTCTTTATCCTCTATGAGTCGATCTCTAAAATTGTGCAGGGAAGCAGTGTAGAACATTTAGATGCCTCTATCATCGTAATGATGCTTTCTATCGTGATTACTGCGGCATTGGTGGTATTTTTACGATATGTAGCCAAGAAAACAGGAAACATGGTGATTCGAGCCGATGCCCTGCATTACCAAACGGACCTCCTCAGCAACGGTGCGGTACTCGTTGCACTGGGACTGATCGCCCTCACCGACATTCCCCTGATCGATCCGATATTAGGGATCGGTATCAGTGCGTATATGCTCTATTCGGCATTTCCTCTGATCAAAGAGGGGACTTTGATGCTCCTCGATGCGGCACTCGATACCCAAAGTGTTGAGCGAATCAACAAACTCTTAAATTCCCAAGCCGATATTAGTTCTCACCACGATCTACGAACACGACGCTCAGGAAGCGATGTTTACATGAGCGTCCATATCGTATTTAGCATCAGCACCTCACTCTACGATGCTCATATGGTAGGAGATCGAATCGAACTTGCTCTCAAAAATCTCTTCCCAGACGATACAGTACATGCACTGATCCATCTCGATCCGTATGACGATTCTGAAGAACAGCATTTAGATTGATTTTTGCCTTCGCGCTTAACGCGCGTACTCGACAGCTCTGCTTTCACGGATAACGCTTACTTTGATCTCTCCGGGGAACTGCACTTTTTGAGAAATCTCATCGGCAATCTCGCGGGCGATCAAAGTCGTCTCATCGTCACTCACATTTTGGGCACTGACGATAACCCGTACTTCACGCCCCGCATTGATCGCGTAAGCTTGTTTAACACCCGCTTTTTGAGTGGCGATCTCTTCGATCTCACTCACACGGCGTAAGAAACTCTCCAACACTTCGCGTCGTGCTCCCGGACGGGCGGCGGAGAGGGTATCGGCGGCACACACCGCCGCACACTCGATACTTTTGATCTCTTCATGACCGTGATGGGCATAAATCGCATTGATAACGACCGGATCTTCACCGTAGCGACGGCACAGTTCCACCCCGATGTCAACATGGTTCCCCCCGTTATCTTGGGTCAGAGTTTTACCGATGTCATGGAGCAATCCCGCACGGCGGGCGAGTTTGACATCACCCCCCATCTCAGAAGCCATAATTCCCGCTAAATGCGCCACTTCGAGTGTATGGGCAAGGGCATTTTGACCGTAGCTCGAGCGGTATTTGAGCCGACCGACCAGTTTCATCAATTCAGGATGGACACCCCCTATCCCTAATTCAAGGACAACCTCTTCCCCTTCTCGCGTTGTCGCCTCTTCAAACTCATCGGATACTTTTTGGTACACCTCTTCGATCCGAGCAGGCTGAATACGTCCGTCTTGGATCAAAAGCTCAATCGTTTTCGTCGCAATGGCACGGCGATAGAGGTTGAATGAACTCACGATAATCGCATTCGGTGTCTCATCGATGATAATATCGACACCGCTCACCATTTCGAGGGTTTTGATATTACGTCCCTCTTTGCCGATAATGCGCCCTTTGAGCTCATCATCATCGAGATGGATTACACTAATCAGTCGTTCTGCGGCATATTCCCCCGCAAATCGTGATGTTGCCTGTGCCAAAATATATTCGGCTTTGCGTTTGAGTTGCTCTTTGGTTTGCTCTTCTAATTTGCGTAGCTCTCTCGCTAATTCCAGCCGTTCGTTCTCACGAATTTGATCCAATAAAATCGTTTTCGCTTCGTGTGCCGATAATCCGGCACGCTGTTCGACGATCACCTTAATTTGTTCACTTTTTTGGCGGTAGTCTTCTTTTAATTTCTCTAATGCTCGTTCATTACGCTCAATATTAAGTCGTCTGTTTTCGAGTGCGGCACGTTCTTGTGAGAGCTTTTCCACTTCGTTTTGTCGAAGATTTTCAAACTCCCGTTCTGAACGTTCAATCTTCTCTTCACGAAAAGCAAAATCTTTTTTTACTTGTTCAGACGTTTCATCGTACCGCTTTTGCGCCTCTTTCTCGATCTCTCGAGAGCGAAGCGAGGAGCGTTCTAACATCATTTGCGCTTCATTCTCGATCGCTTTGGATTTGGCTTTCGCCTGTTCCAAATAGAGATCAAAATGAGCTGCGGTAATCTTTTTTGAAATTAAAAATCCGACCAACCCGCTCACAGCGGCGATGCCGCTTCCTACGAGTAGTTCGTTCAACATTGGTTTTCCTCATACTTTGAACCCCATAGGGAGTTATGAGTAGATCTCCTTGCACATCATAATCATCACAAATATCATACGTCGTTCGACACGCGCACGATTGAATAAAAATAGTAAACGGTTTCGTTTTTAGGGTCGGAAAAAATCGATCATACATCCCTTTACCGAAACCTACTCGGCGCAAAGATCCGTCTACCCCTACTACAGGGACAATAGCTACATCTATTAAATTATATTTTCTATACGAATTCCGCGGCTCATAAATCCCAAAAGCTTTACGTTCCAACGGGTATCTAAATGGTACCATTTTGAAACTGACGCCATCCATAAACGGTAAAAATACCTTTTTTTTAGTCCGCGAAGAAAGTACGGTTTTGCGAATATCCGCTTCAAATCCCATCGGCCAATAAAACAGTATCCGCTTTACATCCAATGTTTGAAGGATATGCTGTAATGTTTGATTCACCTTCGCATTACGCCATGTTTTAGTATTGGGGTTAGAACTTTTCAACCGTTTTAGACATTCTCCTCTAAAATCGCTTTTGGTCACTTTTTACCTTTGCTTCGTTATAATCTTCATTATTTTACTCTAAAAAAGGTTTTGTATGCGTTTGACCCATTTAATAATCTCTTTATTTTCACTCTCCCTCCTCTTTCAAGGATGTAACAAGAAAGAGTCTTCCGAAGAGGCACTGGTTTCAACCGCCGCTTTCACGTTAATGGATACCCAAGGCAAAAGTTATACGGTAGAAAAACGGGGAGCTGACTTTACCCTCGATGCGGGAGAAGACAAAGTGGTCTTGTTTGATATTTTTGCCACATGGTGCCCTCCTTGCCAAGCTGAAGTCATGGCGTTAGGAAATCTGCAAAAAAAATACGGTGATGACTTGATCGTTATGGGGATCACAATAGAAGAAGACAAAAGCAATGCCGAACTCGATGCGTTCCGCGAAAAATACCGAGGGGGTACGTATCTGATCTCCAACAAAGCCGATAACCAGAACCTCGCTCGTGCGATCGCATCCACTATCGGCGTGGGTCAACAGTTCCCGATCCCTTTGATGGTTTTGTATAAAAACGGTCAATACGTCACCCATTACGAAGGGGCTACCCAAGAAGAGATCATCGATCGCGACATCGCGATGGCATTAGGAAAATAACCATGTTCTCATTTATCAAAAAGGGGCTTCAAAAAACACTCGAAGCGATCAGCGCGATTATCCCTGAGAAAAAAGAGACGATCAGCAAAGATGAACTCGAAAATATCCTCCTCGAAGCCGATGTCGAATACGATCTGGTCGAAATCATCCTCCGAGAGCTCTATCAAGAGAACATCACCCGCGATCAGCTCCGTTCCAAACTCCTCGCAACCCTCAGCTATGCCCAAAATACTTTGCCCGATAATCCTGAAAAACCGACGGTTACCCTCATCATCGGCGTTAACGGGGCGGGGAAAACAACCACCATCGCGAAACTCGCGCAACACCATTTGAACAAGGGTGAGCGGGTTATCCTCGGAGCTGGAGATACCTTCCGCGCCGCCGCCATCGAACAACTCACCCGCTGGGCGGACAAACTCGATGTCCCGATCATCTCGTCTCGCCAAGGACACGATCCGAGTGCCGTAGCATACGATACGATCGAGTCGGCAAAAGCACGCGGATTTGAGCAGGTAATCATCGACACCGCCGGTCGGCTCCACACCCAAACGAATCTTGGGAATGAGCTGAAAAAAATCGTCCGTATCTGTGACAAAGCCCATAGCGGAGCACCGCACCGCAAAATCCTCATCCTAGACGGTACGCAAGGCTCTTCGGCTATCGCCCAAGCCAAAGCATTTAATGAAATGGTAGGTGTGGACGGCATCATTATCACCAAGCTCGACGGAACGGCGAAAGGGGGATCGGTTTTCTCGATCGCCTACGCCCTTTCGCTTCCTATCCTCTACATCGGTGTCGGAGAACAGCCCGAGCATCTGATACCGTTTGACAAATACCAATTTGTGGACGGCATTTTGGACGCGATCTACGGAGAAAACGAGCATCCCTAACGAGATGCTTCAAAACCCCTCAAAAACCACCTCATCAATATTTTCCGGTTGCAAATATTTGGTTGCGAATATCTTATAAACACCGCTCGTATACAACAACGACAAAATATTTTTGTCAATCTCATTATCTTTTGCCATAAACGATAAGATTTTCATGATTTCAGAGAGTTTTTTCGCTTTTTTATACGGTCGGTCGGAGGCGGAGAGTGCTTCGAAAATATCGGCGATCGCCAAAATACGAGCCTCGATACTCAGCTGATCCCCCTTTAATCCACGCGGATAGCCTAACCCGTTGATCTTTTCATGATGGGCGCCTGCGATTTCGGGGACACGGGATAGTTTTCTAGGAAACGGCAACGCTTGCAGCATCTTTAAACTAATATCGGCATGATTGTTGATAATCTCTCGTTGTTCCGTCGTCAATGTCCCTTTTTGCACGGTGAGATTCGCGATTTCGTCTTCGCTCAATACCGGTTCGCACGTTCCGAACAACTCGATTTGGCGTGCCGCAATCGATTTGATTCTCTCAATATTCTCATCGCTAAAATACTCGCTCCCTTCATTTGCCGCAACCAAAAAGGCAATCTCCTCGTCCAACGCGCTCAATGTCTTATCCCGCAATGCTTTGTCTTCATCCGATTGGGATGAATGCAAAAAGGCGATCTGAGCATCCCGTTTCAGCAGTTCATATTTGAGTTTAACCGTCTCAATACGGTCATAAAGGGTTTCTAACTTCGTAGATTTGTCCACAACATATTCGGGAAGGACGATTTTCCCAATATCATGCATCAATGCCGAAAACTTGATCTCTTTCAATTGCTCGTCAGAATAGAATGTCTCTGCGAATGTTGTCTGATCCATATTGATCGCATTTGCCAACGACAACGACAAATCCATCATCCGATCGATATGCCCCGCCGTATAGGGAGATTTCTCTTCGATGGCCATATTGATCGTATGTAAAAACGACTCCAATAAAACCTCTAAGTCGTTGATCAGTTTTTGTTTTGTGAGGGCAACGGCGGCTTGAGAACCGATGGAGAGCGCCAACTCTTCATCATCAAACTCAAACTCGACGACATCACCGAAACTGTTTCGCTTATTGATCAGTTGCAGCACTCCGATCAGATTGTCTTCATGATCTTTGAGCGGAATAACGAGCATACTCTGGGATCGATACCCCGTTTGAGCGTCAAACGTTTTGGTACCGCTAAAATCATACTCTTCGCAGTCGTAGACATCGGGGATGTTAATGATATAGCCATCGAGCGCACACACCGTTGCCACCATATGCCGATTTTGATCCCCTAGCGGCAGATACATTTCCAACGGTATCCACTGTATCGGTTCAGATCGCCCCCCCATGCTGATGTTCAAGGTATCATTTTGGATCACCTTGAACTCAAGCTGTTTGGACGTTTCATTGTACAGATACAACGTACCCGCATCGGCATTGGTCAGGAGTTTTGACTGCTTGATGATGAGTTCCAAAAGCGAATCGATATTTTTTTCCGAAGAGAGTGCCGTCCCGATCATCAGGATTTGGGACGAAAACGAGTGGTTGTGATCTTTTTTGTACACCGGAACCGTCGGGTCAAACGGGAGAACCGTATAATCGTCCACCTCTTTGAGGACAAGCCCCTTAATCTTTGATTCTTTTAACTCCTGTCGAATATCCGCCTCAAAATGGGATTTTAGATGAACCGGATAAATCGCGAAATCGTCTCTTTTGGATTTTAATCGCTCCTCCGCCAGTAATGCGGGAGTCAAATGTTTGCTGTTGCGGGCGACCGCTTCGTATTCAGACGAAAAAGAGACATCGATGACCAACGAGTGGATCGAATGATCGCTTTCCAGCAGCTCCCATATTCGGTCGCATTTATAGGTATCCGAGGTAAATAAGACCCCGTCTTCCTGATGTCGAATCACAAATCCGCAGCTCCCCTCGGTGTGATTATTGAGAAATGGAGTGATCGTAATATCATCGATCGAATAGGCCCTATCGGGGAGTATCTCGATCAAATCTACGGTTTTGGTATTTTCCAGCAATAAATCGATCTCTTGAAAATTCGGCCAGATACGATAGTTAAAAATAAATGCGCGCAAATCGTTGAGCGTCTCCGCCAACGCATAAATTTTCAACGGTGTTTTTTTATGCGTCACGAAAAGCTCGGCAACGAACGGAATGTCGACGATATGATCCAAATGCGAATGGGTCAAAAAGATGTGTTCAATATCAAATATATCACGCCCCATCCCGCGAATAAGATTTCCCGCATCGATGACACAGTGTTTCGAAACACGCAAACAGGTGGTCTCTTTGTTGGGAGACAATGTCCCTGCCGTCCCCAAAAACTCGATAACACGAGGATTTATCGGGTTTAGTTTCTTTTTTTGCGTGTTAGTATCCGACATCTGCTTTTCCCTCTTTCACGTCAACTTATTTTTCATCCAAAATCAATGTTGCATTCTCGAATTTTAAATTTCCCGTCGCGATTTTATGAATGAGTCGGACATAGGAGGCACTCACTCTATCGATGGAAGAGAGTTTATCAAAAATAGATAAAGCCCTCTCAAAATCGGCGTGATAAAAGTATTCCAATGCACTATTATACTCATCGATCCACTGAATATACTCATCTGAGAGTGCGCTATCGATGGGTTCGAATACCTTGACGCCAGACGTTCGACCGACCACCTGAATCGTCCCAAGCTCCCTGCAAACAATCACTTGATCGTCACGATTCAAACACATTTTAGTCTCTTCCGACATCATACAGCTCGATCCGAACTGCTTGTTCGCCGATTCGAGTCGAGAAGCCAAATTCCCCGCATCCCCGATAAACGTATAATCAAAGCGCTTTTCGGTACCGAAGTTTCCGACAATGACCTCTCCGGTATGTATACCGAAGCGTGTTCTCACGCTAAATCCGTATTTCTTTTCTAACATAGGATTGTAGGCTTGTATAGCGCGTTGGCAGTTCAATACGGATGCCACCGCACGTTTTGCATGATCTTTCTGATGCAGCGGCGCATTCCAAAAAGCGATAATCGCATCTCCTTCATACTTATCGATCGTACCGCCGGCTTCCAAAATCACATCACTCATCAATCCCAAATACTCATTCAAAAATTTGGCTAAAACTTCCGGTTCTAGCTTCGATGAAATGGCGGTAAACCCCTCAATATCGGTAAAAAGAATCGTCAATACCTCTTTACTTCCCCCTAATCGGAGTCTATCGGGGTATTTGATAAGTTCGTCAATGACTTGCGGACTGATGTAGCGTGCAAAAGCGCTTTTAATAAAACGGCGTTGTGCACCTTCGTGAAAATAGTTAATGCTAAACGCCACAAACCACGACGCGATTATCCCTAAAATAAAAATACTCACATTGAACCAAAAACCGCCGTAGTACAAAACAATGCTTGAGGCGACTGCGAGGGTCAACAGTATCGCTGAGTAGAGGAGTCCGATCTTCAACGATATATGATGACGTATCCCGAAAAAGGTAACGAATGTGACTAGAAAAAGCAACGAATACGTAATAGAATAAGGGAGTTCAGAGATAAAATTCTGATGCAAAATATTATCTAAAACTGCGGCGTTTATCTCCGTTCCGGGATAGATATTTTGCATCGGTACACTTTTCAAATCCATTAAACCGGGGGCACTCATGCCGATGAAAACGTAGCTTTGATTGAGATCATATTGTTTGACGTGATGAATGTCACCCGCTTCGTTCGATAACTGAGCCTGAACGATAGATGCCGCATTAATCGTCTCATACGTTTGCGCAGGTCCATAGTAATTAATGATTTTCAGATCCGTATCGACGCTCGGAGCGCACTCTTTCGTCGATAAACAAGCCGCCATAGGTAATGAGGGGACATAACCTAGGTCAAAGACCGAGGTTAGATGTGCCTTTCGGATAATACCGTCAGAATCAGGGTGGGAGTTGACCGAACCGATCTGTTTATACCCCTTTGCAATAGCCCTATCCGGAAAAGAGGCCAAAGGATAGACAGCATTAGCAGATAGATCCTCGGAGAGAGGAGGATAGGAAGGTTTGAGTATCTCTGAGGGCCATCGGCGATCATTCCCCTGATTACGGCTCAAAACGAATGAGCCTACACCATTAGCATGTTCTAATGCGCTTATCAGCCGTTTATCATCCTCCACCCCATAGAGCGACGGCTCTTGAAAAAGAACATCGAAGACGACAGCTTTAGCCCCGTGCTGAACACAATAGTCGATAATCTTCGCATACATTTCACGCGGCCACGGCCAAGAAAGCGAATAGTTCTCTTTTGCCCAGTCCAACGAACTCTGATCGATCAAAATGAGTTTTATACTTTTGTCATGATCTTCCGCGTTCTGTAGATTCGCGACCCGAACATCCCATAGCTTATTTTCAAATGTCTGAAGAAACGGGCTCTTACCAAAAAAATAGAGACTAAGAGTACAGACGAATGCCCATAGTGCCGCTTGGTAAATTTTGATTTTCATTAAATATTTTTCATGTTTTTAGCAAAACGTTGATTTCTTATCATCGGAATTTGCACGGCTTCAAAACGTGCTTCTTTGAGATTCTCAATTCTCTCCAGCGGCAATGGATGTGTAGAACCAAACCCCTTGTCCCCCGATTTCACTTTCTTTTCCATCTCATGAAGCATTTGTGTTAACGCCGTTGGATCATACCCTGATCGCTCCAAAATTTTAATCGCCGTTGCATCGGCTTCATATTCGTATTCTCGCGAATACCCGTTTACCATCAGATTACTCACAACGTCATTAATACTGTTTTCAAACACGCTTACCAGTTTCGCGACATCTTTTTTCGAATACTGTTTTGCCGATTCTACCGCTAAAACAGATCCGAATTCGCTCCATCGGCTATTTTTAATCGTTTTCAGCCCATGTGTGTTGCTGATATGTCCGATTTCATGCGCTAAAATTGCCGCTAATTGATCTTCATTCCGTGCACAGCGCAACATTCCGCGTGTAATAAAAATAAACCCGCCCGGAGCGGCAAATGCATTGATCTCATCGGAATTCAAAATCTGAAAATGGTATCCCCCGAACGTTATCGGAGTATCCGAGTGATAGCTTAACTGGTTTCCGACCATCGTTACGTATTCATCCATCGATTGATTTTTGTAGGGCTGGTATTCGGAAAAAACCTTGGCCGATACGGTTCGACCGATGTAATACTCCTGATCGGGGGTAATATCTTCGATACTTTTGACAAAAGAGTTTCCGATTTTCAGTATTTGTTCTCTTTTCTCCGCTGAAATCCCCGTATGCGGCAAAAGTGTATCAGCCAAAGGCATAATTTGCTGCTGCATGTTGGTGCTGCACCCGCTTAATAACAAAACAAAAGTTCCCATAAAAAATGCTTTTTTCATATTGACACCCCGTCTCATTGTTTTAATTGCCCGTTAAGGACAAAAGAGGTTTGTAACTGCGGCTTAATCGTCCGTTTCTCCATGGAATCGACCAAATCAAAACGCATTTTTGGATTTTGTTCCCGATAGCTGGCTTCAACTTGTTTATTGAACCCTTTTCCCGCCAGCATCACTTCATTACTGGAAACCGACGAAGGGGCATTTGTATTGGCCTCACTCATTGATAAATTGTCGACGGCTGATGATGCATGAATCCACCCCTTTTTAGAAGCGAAGCTCACCTTTTTCCAGTTCTCTTTCTCTTCAATTACTTTCACTTCATCTCCGAACTTACACGTAGCAACCGTTTTGGCTAAAAAGGAGGGGGTCTCTTTTAATAACGTCTGTTTTTGCCGTATAAAGATACTGGCTCCGTACATTTGCGAAAGAGACAGAGATATTATCAGGAGTGATTTCAATACAAATCGCATTTAATGATCCTTATGTTGAAAAATATTTTTAATAATAACAAAAAAAACATATATAAATCTAATTTTGACATTAGCTTTGATACAATAAAGAACATATACGTTAATTTTAAAAAAAGATTCCCAAATGGCCAAGAAAAAAAACGTCCTCTTTGAATGTCAACACTGCGGATTCACTACCCCCAAATGGATGGGAAAATGTACCAATTGCGGCGGATGGGACAGCTTTGTCGAACTGAGTGAGCAACAGCAGGAGGTGATCAAACTCACCTCTACCTCTTCCCCCTCCGGCGGAGTAAAAGCCAAAGAGATCACTCAGATCGTCGAAGAACATACCGAACGCTTCAGCAGTGACGATGCCGAGCTGGATATGGTTCTCGGCGGAGGTGTCGTCCCCGGTTCATTGGTGCTAATCGGCGGGAGTCCGGGGGTCGGGAAATCGACCCTCCTCCTCAAAATCGGCTCGAATCTCGCGAAACAAAACCGCAACGTCCTCTACGTCTCGGGCGAAGAGAGCGAAGGGCAGATCAAACTCCGAGCCAACCGGCTGGGAGCCAATGTCGATAACCTCTATCTCCTCGCCGAGATACGACTGGAACAAGTCCTTGCCGAACTGCATGAACGCGCTTATGAGTGTATCATCATCGACTCGATACAAACCCTCTACTCCGAAACGATCGCTTCGGCTCCCGGATCGGTGACGCAGGTGAGACAGATCACCTTTGATCTGATGCGTATCGCCAAAGAGCGCCGTATCGCTATCTTCATCATCGGACATATCACCAAAGAGGGCTCCATTGCAGGGCCGCGCGTCTTGGAACACATGGTCGATGTTGTCCTCTATTTCGAGGGGGACAGCGGACATGAACTGCGAATTTTGAGAGGGTTTAAAAACCGTTTCGGACCTACAAGCGAAATCGGAGTATTCGAGATGCGTCACGACGGTCTGGTCTCGGCAAAAGACCTCTCCTCGCGCTTTTTCAACCGCACAAAATCCCAAAGCGGTTCCGCCCTCACCGTTATCATGGAGGGGACTCGCCCCATCGTCCTCGAAGTACAAGCGCTGGTAAGCGACACTCACGCCCCCAATCCGAAACGTCAGGCAACGGGGTTTGAGAACAACCGCCTCAATATGCTTCTCGCACTGCTGGAGCGCAAACTCGAAATCCCTCTCAACAGCTATGATGTATTTATCAATATCACGGGGGGGATCAAAATCACCGAAACCTCCGCCGATTTGGCAATTCTCGCCGCCATCATCAGCAGTTTTCGCAACCGTGCTATCTCCAAAGAGACGGTCTTTATCGGCGAAGTCTCCCTCGTAGGGGATATTCGTGAAGTATACCAACTCGATCAGCGTCTCAAAGAGGCGGCTTCTCAACAGATCACCAAAGCGCTGATTCCTAAAAAACCGATTGAGAAAACAGCGATCAAATGTTACGAAATTGACGAAGTAAGTAAACTACTTGAGTGGTTTTAACCAAAATTTCCGTATAATTACCCATTACAAACGAAGGATTTTTTATGCCAGTATGTTCTATTGTTGCCGACCATAAATCCGAAGAGCGATACACGAAACTCTCACTCGCTTATTCAACCGAAGAAGAACACCAAATGATCGAGAAAGCGATAGCGGAATGTACACCGCTATGTTCAATCCAACCGAATGTTTACGGCGGTGCCGTGACAGAGGGAAAACGGATGATTACGATCGAATATCATGATGATTGTGACCGTGAGGGCGGAAAAGTATATGATGCGATTATTAAGCACTTGGGGATTGAAGCGTGTCGCTAAGCAAAAATCCTGCCGATCAAAGCGTCCAGCGTCTCAAAGAGTTTGCCGACGGCAACGAAACGTTTCAACAAACCTATTTTAAAAAACATGAGACGCAACTACTCAGTCTCGTCAAAGAGGGGCAGAACCCTCGCGCCCTTTTTATCGGATGTTCTGATTCTCGGGTTATTCCCGATCTCATCGTCCAATCGAGTCCGGGGGATCTGTTTGTCGTCCGTAACGTCGGCAATTTCGTCGCACCCTATAAACCCGATGAGGATTTTCACTCAACGGCGGCAGGGATAGAGTATGCGGTATTGGTATTGGAAGTATCCGAAATCATTATTTGCGGACACTCCCACTGCGGAGCTATCGAAGCACTCTATAAATCATCGTGTGACACTTCGATGATCCATACCGCCAAATGGCTTACCCTCGGAGAAAAAGCAAAATCGATGGCAATGATCGCATTGGGAGAGAATGCACCGCGCGAAGAGCTACTACGTGCCACAGAACAGCTCTCCATTGTGACCCAAATCGAAAATCTTCTCACCTATCCATACGTGAAAAAAATGGTAGAAGAGGAAAAACTCTTTATCCACGGATGGTATTACGATATTGAAACGGGTGCTATCGAGTATTATGATCCCGATACCTATGAATTTCGTCCGCTCAGTGAGTTGGGGGATTGATTTTCCCCGTTTTACATATCCAAGTATAAGAACAAAGCCGATAAAAAGTAGTTAGCAACAAAGATCGCGACAGCCGAGTAAACAACGGCATAAATCGTCGATTGCCCTACCCCACGTGCTCCGCCGCTTGTATGGTAACCGATATAACTTCCGATAGAGCTGACAATAAATCCAAATACCGCCGCTTTGATCACCCCGATCATAATGTCATCAAACTCACCCAAACGCATCAATACATCTTGATATGCGATAGGATTAATCCCCAATACCCCTATTGAGATTACATACGCTGAACTGATGGCGATAAAATCAAACCAAATGACCAGTAACGGCAGAGAAATAACCGTTGCCACAATACGCGGGGTTATCAAATATCCTTTGGAATCCACCCCCAAAATATCGATTGCATCGATCTGTTCACTCACCCGCATCGTCCCGAGCTCCGCCGCCATCGCACTGATAGAGCGAGAGATCAGCATCAATGAGGCAAAAACAGGTCCCAATTCTCGGGTAATCGAATAAAAAATCGTATATCCGGTAAAATTTTCGGCTCCGAATTGATGAAACCCGTTATAGAGCTGGATCGCTTCGACCATTCCCGTAAATAACGCCGTTAAGGTGATTACACCCATACATCCCATACCGACCGTTTCGATTTGAGTGAATAAGATTTTCGGACGTTTGAAAATATCCGGATAGAGTTTAAAAAGATGTAATTGAAATAGAATAAACTGACCGAACCGCTCAATTGTTTCATAAAATCGGACAAATGGACGACCGATATAACCTAAAAGTCTTTCTACCATAAAGATTCCCTTCATTTCATCTGCTAAGTTTACCAAAATTTCCATTAGGTACCGTGGCAAATTTCATAAGTTTCTCGCTACAATAAAGAATTAACTTTATCCTAGGAGCTATGGATGGCTGAAAAAGAAAAAGAAGAACACGAAGCCGAAGAAGGCGGAAAGAAAAAATCGGGGAATATGCTCCTGATTATTATCATCGCAGTATTGGTTCTCATTTTAGTAATCGGAGGGGTTGTTGCCGCACTCATGATGGGAAACCATGATGCAGAAGCCGAAGCCGGCAAAGGGGCAAAAACCGAAGTAGCTGCAGAGGGACATGCGACAGAAGGCGAAGCAACTCACGATGGTGAAGCCAAAGCCACAGAAGTGAGTAACGAGGCACTGACGGAAGTGGGTATTATGTTTCCTCTCGAACCGTTTACCGTTAATCTTCTCAGTGAAAGCGGACGTCGCTATCTAAAATGCGAAATGAATTTGGAAATGGACGGAAAAGAGCTCTCACCGGAATTGGAAGAGAAAAAACCGGTATTCCGCGATATTATTATCCGTATTTTAAGTTCTAAATCACTTGAAGAGATTTCGACCAGTAAAGGGAAAGAAAAACTAAAAGAAGAGATTGTCAGAGACTTGAATACTCGTTTGAAAGACGGTAAAATCAAAAATGTCCACTTTACCGACTTCGTGGTGCAATGATCGGCATCGACCTCATCAAAACTGACCGCATGAAACGTCTAATCGAGCGTTTCGGCGATCGGGGACTTCAAAAATTTTTATCCGAAAATGAAATATCTTTAATCAAAAACCATCGTAATGCGGCAGGCTTTTGGGCGGCAAAAGAGGCATGTGCAAAAGCACTGGGGTGCGGTATCGGAAGCGATTGCGGCTTTCACGACATCATCCTCTCCAAAACCCCCAAAGGCTCACCCATCATTTCCCTCTCCGAAGAGGTCAAACAGCGATTTGGGGTCACCTCACTATCGGTTTCAATCACCCATGACGGAGAGTATGCCATTGCCGTCGTCGCACTCGAATCCTATCTCTTAATCTCTTAAAGGTAAACCTATGCAAGAACTCCTAAGCATTCAAAAATATGCCTCCAAACACCATATCAGTACATTTAACGTCATTAAAAAAACGATGAGCGGAGAATTGCCTACCGTCGTCAAAGAAGAGAACGGTAAAGAAGTAACCTATATTGTGATGAACTCTTCTTCCACTCAGCCTAAAAACGATTTCAACAGTACCGCTAGTGAAGAGTTTGAGATCGATTACAAAAAAGCGTACGAAGATTTGAACAAAGAGTATTTGATCCTAAAGACCAAATACGAAAGACTATTAGCATTGCAGGGTGAAAACTAAATCACCCTCCCCCGACAAAATCAAGCAATTCGATCGTATCACCCTCTTTGAGAACTGCATTTCCCCATGCGTCTTGTTTCACAATCTCCATATTCAGAGCCGATGCCATAACACGCTCTTCCAATCCCAAAGATCTGATAAGATCGAGCATACTCGATCCCTCTGCTAACTCTCTCATTTCACCGTTTACTTTGATCTGCATAGCTACTCCTACATCGACATTCTAATCAGTTGAGCGATTTGAAAATTTTTCTTGGCAATCGCGAAATCATACGCGGTGGCCCCGTCATTATTTTTGAGATGGGGATCGGCTTTGGCTTTTAAGAGAAAATCGACCACCGCTTCGTTACCGCTAAACGCCGCTTGGTGAAGCGGTGTGACCCCGTCTTTGTTGGCAAGATTGACATCCGCACCGTGCAATACCACAAAGGTGACCAGCTCAAGATTACGCATCTTGATGGCTAAAATCAGGGGCGTATACCCGTTGAAATCCTGCGCATTTATATCCGCACCGTTATCGAGCAAGAGTTGCGCAACTTTTAAATCACCCATTTTGATCGCTACGTGCAACGCGCTCAATCCAGCTGCGTTTTGTTCATCTACACTGTGCTTGGTAGCCAAATGAGCTTTGATTTTCGACACATCTCCCTCATACGCCGCATCGTGCAGTACTCCGCCGTATAGCGCAATCGCAACGAGCAGTAAAAATGGTATCCGTACCATTACGACTCCTTGATAAAACGTATCATCTTAAACCGCTCTCCCATCAAGGACGGGGTGATCAAAATTTTCACTTTTTCCAGCTCTTGGGTATAAATCTCATCACCCGCATGTTCTTTGAGCATCGCCAACAAATCGAGTATCCCCATCTCCACCAACGCCACCAGTTGTGTCGCGTACTGTGCACATTTGATCCCTTGTGCCTCGTACGCCTCTTTAACATGGGTAAAGTTCACATCGTACGTAATATCGCTTTTACCGAATGCCTCTAATCGCTTAAGAGCCTCATCGAAAAGGGGAAACGTCTGATGTTCTTGATAAACACGGATCGAAAAATCGCTCCGAGCTTCCAACTCACCATAATCAAATGTCATAAATTCAAAACGCTTTGATGCGCGGCTCATCGCCTCGGCAAACGATTCGTATCCTAGTGCGATTTCCCCTCGATCTTGCTTATATTTTTCAGCCAATGCCGTGATTTTAGGATCATCAATATCAAAAACAATCTCATGATTCTCTACGCGAGCGATTTTCCCTTTGTAAAAAAGTTCACATCCGAATGCATCAAAAATCTCGTTTGCGATAAAAAAGGTCGATTGTTCGTTTAACTCACCGAGATCGCTATAGTGTTCCAGTGCAACCGCATTGCCGAACGATTCATCAAAATAAGACTTTTGAGCCGTTCTCAGATTCTCAAACCGTTCAACGATCCCAAAACGGAGCGTTTGCAACAGTTGCGGTCGGAGGGTATGAAGAAACTCGATAATATCAGCCAACAGATAGCCATGATGAGCCCCGATCTCACAAATCAGCGAATCAGGTCTCAAAAACCCCTCATCGAGCCGTTTGAGGATATGGTTGGCAATTGAGCCGCCAAAAAACTTCGAGGTGCTCACCGCTGTGTAAAAGTCCCCTTTTTTTCCGATCGGACGATACGAAGCATAATATCCTGACTCACCGTAGAGCCAATCGTTCATGTACTGACTAAATTGCACGTACTTCCTTAGAGCGTCGCAACCGCTTTTTCAAGACGTGCAAACCCCTCATCAATATCGGCTTTCGTAATCGTGAGCGGCGGAAGGAAACGGAGTGTATTACGCCCCGCTTTGAGAACGATTACCCCCGCATCACGCGCGGCATTGATGATCTTGCCCAGCGTATCGGCATCACACACACGAAGTCCGCGCATCATCCCAAGCCCGACGTGCTCCAAAAAGATGGCAGGATGCCCTTTTGCAAAGGTAGCCAATGAGGTTTCGAAATAGATGAGATGTTCATCCAATTCACCGCTCTCTTTGATCTCTTCGAGAATGTCGAGTACTTCATTTGCCGCCGCTGTCGAGAGATAGTTCCCTCCGAACGTCGAACCGTGATCCCCGGGTGCAAAAATATCTTTTTTGCTTGTCATAACGACACCGATAGGGACACCGCCCCCCAGACCTTTTGCCAACGTAATCACATCAGGTTCGATCCCATAGAGGTTAGACGCTAAAAACTCACCCGTGCGGTAAATCCCCGTCTGTACTTCATCCACCATCAGCAAAATATCGCGCGATTTTAGCATTGCTGATAGGGCTTGTACTTTAGCACGATCCTGAGGTTGAACTCCCCCCTCCCCTTGTACGAGTTCGATCATCACCGCAACCGTATGATCATCGATCAACGATTCGATCTCATCGATATTTTTGGCGTACACAAACCCGTCAGGAAACGGCCCGAAATAGTTGTGCATCGACTCTTGCCCCGTTGCTTTGAGCGCCGTAATCGTACGTCCGTGAAACGAGTGATCGAGGGTGATGATTTTATAGCGCTTCGGCTGTCCTTCGACCTCTCCGTACTTTCGAGCGATTTTGATCGCCCCCTCGTTCGCTTCGGCTCCGCTGTTACCGAAAAAGCATTTCATATCGTAACCGCTGAGTTCAACGATACGGCGTGCGCACTCGGCTTGGGGAGCGATGTAATAGAGATTGGAAACATGGATCACTTTACTCACTTGGTCACATATAGCTTTTGTGAGGCGATCATTGGAGTGTCCGACACTGCACACGGCGATCCCTGCGGCGAAATCGATATACTCTTTCCCCTCAGAGTCGATCAAAATCGCATTTTTACCTGATACGAAGCTGACATTTTGGCGTCCGTAGGTCGGTAATACATATTGTTCAAAATTTTTAGTCATTTTTTAGTCACCTTTATTTTAGTTTCTTGATACACGGCACTCTCCCCCTCATAGCTGAGCAATGAGGGAGTCAGTACATTCACTTGTGGCGTTCCCGAATAGATCAACAGACAATCTCGCCTCAACGTCCCATCATGTTTCACTGCCATTTCAACGCTCCCGCTTGGAGATGAGAGCCTTACTATCTCCCCCTCCTCGAATCCCGCTTCAGGATGAAAATAGACCCCAGTAGAGCGTTTAAACTGAGAGTTAAGCCCTTTGGAGTATTTAGGGGTAATGAGGTTAAATCCCTCACTCGCATCCATTTCCAAATCGACCTCGTCCAAAAACTCAAATTCTCCATTTTGAAATCCCGTTTCATAGGGGATTTGTGGAGCATTTTTTCGATACCCGACACCCTCGGAATATTCGATTTGATTTCGAAAAAAATCCAAATAATACGCTTCACGCTCAAAAGCCACCCCAAACGCATCGCACAATAGATGTGTCAGCTCATACTCGCTAATTCCCGTACTACTCTGCGACAGTTGCGGCATCTCTTGTAATGTGTAATCGCCGTACGAACTGCGAAAATCATTTTTTTCCAAGAAGGTTTTCGCCGGAATCACCAAATCGGACGAACGTGATGTTTCATTTGCATAAAGCCCGAAATAGACGCTAAACCCTGCACTCTCAAACGATCGTGTCACACTATCGCTATTGGGCATTTGAGCCAAAGGGTTTGATCCCTGAATGAAAACACAATTATACTTTGAAAAGTCAACAGTTGGCTTACTCACACGATGAGAAATGGGTTTAAAAGGCAACTCGATACCGCTCAACGAGTTACCTAAAAAACTGACACCGCATCCGCGTTTCCCAAACAGCCCCATTACCGCTGCGAAACCATCGATAGCACGGAGGACATCTGCTCCGTTACGGTATTTTTGAACCCCGATACCGACTAAAATCGCCGTCTTTTTTCCCTGCACCATCTCGAGGATCGATCCGATCTCTCCCAAAGTAACATCGATAGCATCCAACGTTGCTTTGATCCGAACACTCTGGGTCAACTCGTAAAAATCGCTGTAGCCGCTTGCATATTCTTCCAAAAAATCTTTATCATGCAACCCTTCGATAATCGCAAAGCGGCTGAGCAACAGCGCCAGATACATATCCCCGTGAGGCTTGATCTGAATATGGAGATCCGCTTTGTGAGCCATCGCCGTTTTCACGGGATCAATGACAATGATTTTTTTTCCCTCCAAAAAGGGAAGCACATGAGAATGGGTCGTATGAGGATTTCGTCCCCACAAAATAACCACTTCACTTTCCTCTAGCATCGATGGGATGAGGACTTCATTACTCCCCCGTCCCGCCAATACACCCGCTTCTCCCGCACCGTCACATAAACTTCCTGAGGTTCCCACTGCGTTGATACCGGCAAAAAAATGCTCAACCGAGCGCTGCATCAAACCTACATTACCGCTTCCTCGGTAATAGAGCGTCTCAGAGGATTTAGAGCTTTTTAACGCTTCAATCAACAACTCAACTGCACGTTCCATCGAAATCTCTTCACCTCGAAACATCGGAGCCGTCAAACGTTCGGCTTGGTTAAAATGGTTCAGATTCGGACACAAATAACCTCGCGTAATTGGGTGTTCTTTGTCCCCTTTGAGCTTAGCGTTTTCATCAAGCGTTACACGACAGGCATCATAACAATCAAGAGGGCAAGCCGAGGTTGAATTCATTTCAATCAAAATTTTCTTTCAAAATAGGTGTTATTTAACATTTTACCCTCAGCACCCTTTAGTTTTTAGTAAAAAAAACCCCTGATTTGGATATGATTAAAGAATATAAATATTTCGAGGTCACTATGTCTCTTTTAGAACACGTCGACGCCGCCACCAACTTAGCCAAAAATAATGAAGTACAATTATTGGTTTTTAAAATTGATGCCGCTGAAGAGTCCCCATACTACGCCATCAATGTTTTTAAAACCCGTGAAGTGGTCGAGTCAAAACGGCACCATCTCACCCAGATCCCGGGAGCACATCCACTATTGGAAGGAACGATTGTTTTACGTGAACTTCAAATCCCGATTTTAAATCTGCCGAAATGGCTTGGGGTTCAACTCCCTGATGAGAAACGCAAAGCATCCAATCTCCTAATCTGCGATTTTAACGGGATTGTCATCGGTATCCGTATTATGTTTGCGTACCGTGTTATCAAGAAAAACTGGAACGAAATGCATGCGCCGGACAGTTACCGATTAGGAGACGACGGTCTGGTAATCAACGATACCCGTTTGGATGATGGAAGTCTGTGTTTGGTTCTCGATTATGAAAAACTTTTAGCCGATGTTATCCCTCAGGCGATGGTCAATGTTGATAATGCAACCAAAGCTCTCCACAACATCGCTATTCCTGAAAAATTGAAAAACGGTGTTGTCCTCATCGCCGAAGATTCAAAAACCGCACAGCGCCATTTGCGCCAGATTTTCGAGCATGCCCATATCGGCTACCAAATTTTTAACAACGGACGGGATTTGGTGGAATTCATTGCCAAACATCCGAGCCCTGCATCGATACCGGCCATCATTACCGATATTGAAATGCCTGAAATGTCAGGGTTTACCGTTATTCAATCGCTTAAAGCCAATCCTCTTACCAAATCGATCCCGATTATCGTCAACAGTTCTATGACGGGTGATAATAACAAACGTGAAGCGGCTTCTTTGGGGGCTGACGGATTTATCGATAAAACGAAAAGTGAAAATATTTTAGCACTGATTGTAGAAAAAATGAATGAGGAATCAACGAAGCTTCTCCCTCGTTAAGGGAGAATCAGTAGAGTTACTCTACAACTGCCAATACTTGACCTGCTTCGATTTTATCGTTTACATTGACGTTGATCGATGTAACTTTTCCGTTACGCGGAGCGACAACATCAATCTCCATTTTCATCGCTTCAAGAATCATGATTTTATCACCGGCATTGACACTGTCACCGACAGCGGCAACAAGTTTGAATACTGAACCCGGAAGTTCTGCACAAATCGCGTTTGCATTTGCTACCGGAGCTGCTGCAACCGGTGCCGCTACAGGTGCTGCCGCTACCGGAGCCGCAACCGGCGCTGCTACTGATACTGATTGAACATTTGCGTTACCATCTACGATTTGTACGTTATATTGTTGTCCGTCTACGATTACTGTGTACGTTCCATTTGCCATTGTGAAATTCTCCTGTTTTGATTGATTTGGTTGTTTTGATTCTGCCGCTTTCGGGCTATTTTTTCGAACGTTTACGGTCGCTTCCCCTTTGAGGAATGCAATCCCTTTGACATCACATGAAGCAGCGATGAAAATATTCTCATCGGTAGCTTCCAGTCCTTCGTCACTCAACTTTTTAGTCCAGTAAGCGATCGATTTTGTCTCATCACGATCGGCAATGTCGATTGCATTGTCTGTTGTCGGATCGAGTTTGAGTTGCTCTTGAGCGATACGAACCACTTCTGCATCGGGTGCAGTAGGGGTTTTACCGAAGTAACCCAATACCATTTTGCCATAACCCGGTGCGATTTTTTTCCATGGTCCCATAAGGGCGTTGTTCAGCGCTTGTTGGAAATAGAACTGAGATACCGGAGTAACGGATGTTCCGTAACCCCCTTTCTCAACCACTTCACGCATTGCACGGATAACTTCAGGATAACGATCCAACATGTTGTTATCGCGCATCATTTGGGTATTGGCAGTCAGTGCGCCCCCCGGCATCGGAGAGAACGGGATGAGAGGTGAAACCTGCGTCGCTTCCGGCGGCATGAAATAGTCTTTCAAACAATCGCCCAATACATCTTCGTATTTGAGGATCTTTTCGACATCAAGCCCGCCGAGATCGTAGTTTTTACCCTTAACGGCATGAAGCATCGTCAAAATATCGGGTTGAGACGTACCGCCGCTCACCGGTGATGCCGCCATATCGATACCGTCTACTCCGGCATCGAGTGCCGCAAGATAACACGCGACACTCACCCCTGCCGTTTCATGGGTATGAAGACGCAAATGGGTCCCCTCAGGAACCAAACGACGAGCCATTTGAAGTGTTTCATACACTTTTTGAGGACTTGAAGTTCCGCTCGCATCTTTAAAACAGATAGAGCTGTATGGAATGCCCGAATCCAAAATATCGCGAAGTGTTTTCTCATAAAATGCGACATCATGCGCACCGACACACCCCGGAGGGAGATCCATCATGGTGACAACCACTTCGTGTTTCAACCCGTGATGAACGATACGTTCACCCGAGTATTTAAGGTTTTCGACATCATTCAATGCATCAAAGTTACGGATCGTTGTCGTTCCGTGTTTTTTGAACATTTTGGCATGTAAATCGACCATTTCACGGCTGCCGGTATCGAGCATAACCGTATTAACCCCGCGTGCAAGGGTTTGAAGATTTGCGTCCGGTCCCACGATAGCGCGGAAACGATCCATCATATCGAATGCATTTTCGTTTAGATAGAAAAAAAGGCTTTGAAAACGTGCTCCGCCTCCAAATTCAAAATGTCGGATTCCCGCCTCCGCAGCCGCTTCGACCGCAGGGAAGAAATCTTCCATCAACACCCGACCGCCGAATACGGACTGAAAGCCGTCACGGAACGTGGTGTCCATCACATCGATGTATTTTTTTGCCATTTACGTAATCCCTACTTCTTTATATTGTTACGGTGGTGAATTGCGGCTACCAGTGCCGCGATTCCTAACAAGCCACCATTTTGAGAGTTTTCCATTTCATGATGGTGCAAAGCAGCCGCAATCGCCGCTACTTTTGCCCGAACATCACTGTTTTCCAAATCATGGTGGTGCAATGCCGCTGCAATTGCTGCTACTTTGGCACCTTGTGCACGATCATGCGATGCATCAGCTGCAAAGTTTTGAGATTCCGGGGCATTCTTGGATTGAAACATTGTTAAATATTTCATTACTTTTTTCAGTAATGCCATTCACTATCCCCTGTTTAATTTGCACGCGTAATCTTTACACGATGCGTGATTTTAGTATAAAGTTCATTAAAAAAGATTTACTAGGTGCACTTTCAATGAACCTTTTAGTTTCTTTCGTTACAATCCGCCTCATTATTTTATACACAGAGGTATCTCATGGATCTAAGCAAAATCGGTTACGGCGAAAATCCCGATAAAGTCAAAGCAATTATTGAAATTGCATGTGGATCAAACATCAAATACGAAGTAGAAAAAGAGAGCGGTGCATTGGTACTTGACCGTGTAATGCATTCAGCTATGTACTATCCGGCAAACTACGGATTTGTCAACAAAACGCTTTCACAAGACGGCGATCCGGCTGATATTTTAATCCTTACCGAGTATCCTATGGTTGAGGGATGTGTAACAAACTGCCGCCTTGTCGGTGTTCTCATTATGGAAGATGAAAGCGGTATCGATGAAAAATTGCTTGCCGTTCCAACCTCTAAAATCGATCCGACGTTTGAAGAGATCCAAGACCTCGGCGATATTCCGAAACACACGTTGGCAAAAATCAAAAACTTCTTCGAAACGTACAAAATGCTCGAGCCGGGTAAATGGGTAAAAGTAAAAGGGTTTGAAGATAAAGCATCCGCGACTAAAATCCTCGAAGACGCTATCAAAAATTACAAAGAGTAAGGTTCATGATCAATTTCGACTCTCCCGATTTTTTTGCCTACGCGATATTTGGGCTAATACTCAATTTCGTATTCTCGATCGCGTTCGGGCTCTATCTCAGTAAAAATATCGGAGTCGAAGAGATGATGCTCTCCAAGGGGAGCAAAGAACAGCCGTGGTGGCTCGCCCTCTCGCTGGCTGTCCCGTATGCCAAAATGGCGATAACCCTCTATCGGGTTGCCATTTTACAGCTCTACTTTCTCGATCAGGGAAAAAGCCACAAAGAGTACTGGATTTATCTCACAACCAACGATGAGAAACACTAACTCTACTTCTCTTCTTTAATACACCATTTTCGAATCAACGTTTCGTGCAATCCGATTTTCTCTTTTGTAGCCCCGAATTCGGCTCTCTTTAATCTCGCATTCCACTCTTTTTGATTAAAGGCAGGATCAACAACTGCTAACCCTTCTCGTAAAAGCATCTCACTGTAACTCTCAGGTCCGTTTGCGTATAGGACACACCCCTGTTCAATTCTCTCATAATGATACGATTGCTGAAGTATTAAATGCTCACGAGCATAGTGTTTCTGATGCGGGTGCGATAGATAAAAAGCGTCAATAGCCGATCGGCACTCTTGCGGCGAAGCACTGTTTTGGAGCATTTTTTCCAATGTCACGACACCGAAGGGTTCACATACTACCGAAGCGTTTTGGTACAGTAGGGTTTGTTTTGCATTATTATCTATCGATACAAGCAATCCAATCGTAAGTTCTGCATGCAAAGGTATCACGCATATCAAGAAAATCATTAATCGGACAAAAATTGTTTCATTTTTACTCATGAGCTCTTTTTTTACCTCTTTTTTTGATACTTTTAGAAAACTTTTTACTCTGAAACTTAAATCAACAACGACAATGATGACATTTTATAACATATAACAACAGTATTTTGGCTCAATCTTAATCACCTGTTTCCCGCTATGGGGTAGGATAGACCCCTTTTCTATTACTTTTTCTTAACTGATTCATTTAGAAAGCTCACACCATTGTTATATCTTCCAGAGTACCCTAAAATTTCACATTCCATTTTTGAGGTGTAACTTTTGAGAATTCTTTCCCTAATATTACTATTTGCTTTGTCACTTTTTGCTGATTCTATGACCCCTAAACAACTCCATGTATTACAAACCGTACGTGATGTCGCGAAATCCATTCCCGATAAAAACGGCAAGACGTATGAAAATACCCTTAGTGCGATTTGTATCACCGAGAGCGATGCCGGTCAATATACCATCGGCGATTTTAAACATAAAACATCTTTTACCAAAGCGTCCCTTGGACCGATGCAGATTCAAGTCGCTACCGCACGTCACGTTTCACAAAATGTCAAAAAACTTCGTTGGCTTAATAATCTTAGTGATGTTCAATTAGCCGGACGTCTCTTAGGCGATATTAAACTCTCTGCTCAAGTTGCTACTCATTATGTTGTACTTCTTCAAAACCGACGTGTTGATCACTTTTGTGCTATCAGCGGTTACAACGGCGGAACCGCCAACTATACCTACTATAATCGGGTTATGAAAAATATGCAAATTGTAAATCACCTCGTCTCAGCCGGTAAGCTGTCATAATTTTTAAGCTATAATACTTCCACTTGAATAGGGAGGTTATTATGAATGACGAAAAGCTCAAAATCGTATTAGCACTTCTGGGTGGTGTTATTTTTAGCTTGGTGTTTATCCTTTTAGCCTTTATTCTCCCCCTTCATCCACCCAAAGTTCCCCCTAAAACCATGAACTCAGAACTCCAAAAACTCTCAAAAGCGTATAAAGAGAGTCAACTCAAACTACCGCCTGAACAACAACAGTCTCCAAAAAAAGAAGAATAGTTGAAAATAGCTGTTTCCGCCTGTTTGTTAGGTCAAAAGTTGCGTTTTGACGGAGGACACAAACATGAGCACTTCATCACTGATGAGCTCTCTCGATTTGCCGAATTCGTCCCGTTTTGTCCCGAACACTTAGCCTTTGGTACACCGCGTCCTTCTATGCGGTTGGTACGTCATGAGAATGCGCTTGTTGTTCAATCCAATAAAGACGGTACCGATCTTACCGATAAGCTTATTTCCCTAAGTAATGAAGAACTCTCCAAGATTTCTAATGAACCGCTGTGTGGAATCATTTTCAAATCCAAATCCCCAAGTTGCGGGATGAAAAGTGCCAAAGTCTATCTTGATAACGGCTTTTGTGAGGGGAAAGAAGACGGTATATTCGCTTCGATGTGTATTGAGCACTATCCGCTCCTTCCGATGGAAGAGGAAGGCAGGCTCCAAGACCCGTGGTTGAGAGAAAATTTTATCATGCAGATTTTTGCCTATGATGCGTATGAGCAATTTAGCGCTTCTCATCCGAATTTGGGAGATATGGTCCGATTTCATACCGTCCATAAATTTTTACTTCAATCCAAAGACGAAAAACTATACCGAGAACTCGGTAATATCGTAGCCAACCGTGGGAATCTGCCTCTCGAAACCCTGCTTGCACTCTATGAACTTGGATTTAAAACCGCCATTTCTCGTAAAAGCTCGATTAAAAAAACACGCAATGTTTTAGAACATTTAGCAGGATTTTTCAAAAACGACCTGACCAAAAATGAAAAAAAAGTGCTCCACACTCAAATCGACGATTTCACCGATAAAATCATCCCTCTGATCGTTCCGTTGTCAACGATCTCTCTGTACGCACAAAAATACAATAACACCTATCTACACGAGCAAACCTTTCTCAACCCCTACCCTAAAACACTGGCATTGCGATCTCATATTGACGCGGGAAAATAACCGTGCGACGTATCGTATGGTTTCGTCGTGATCTGCGCATTGACGACAACCCCCTCCTCTCATTGGAAGGGGATCTCCTCCCCATCTTTATTTTTGATACCCATATTCTCTCTTCGCTCAAAGCGGATGATCGGCGTGTCACGTTTATTTTCAATGCACTCTTCCAGCTCAAATCCTCTTTACAGCAATTGGGGCTTGATTTAGCTGTTTTCTACGGTGAGCCGACCGAAATTTTCCGCTATCTTCTAGCGCACGCCCATTTTGATGAAGTTAGTGCTTCGGGTGATTATGATGCATACGCTCTTCAGCGAGACCGACAAATATCCCATCTTCTCACCTTTAACTATATTAATGATACCTATATCTTCCGAAGTGATGAAATACTCAAACCCGACGGAACCCCCTATTTGGTCTTTTCCCCCTATTACAACCGAGTGAAATCCCTTTTTAGACCTGAGCACATGAGAGAGTTTTTTCCTAAGACTCACGCTCTTATTCCGTTTGATTATTCACCACTGCATTGTGTTCAAAGGTCTCACTATACTCCGAAACCTCTATCACTCGAATCAATCGGATTCATCCCGCAGATCTTGACATCTAGCCAACAACGCTCACCCTATACAAAACTCGATCAGTTTGCCGATAAGCTCGATCACTACTCAAAAAATAGAGACTTTTTAGCCTTGGATGCGACCTCCGAGCTCAGCATCGATTTACGCTTCGGAACCGTTTCGATACGTCATGTTTTGCGGTGGCTGACAACTCAAAAAAATCGAGGAGTTGATACGGAGCCTTTTTTTCGTCAACTGATCTTTCGGGAATTTTATGCCATGCTCTTAGCCCATTTCCCCCATCTCAGCAATCGAAATTTTCGCTATAACTTTGCAGGAAGAGAAAATGAAGCGTATTTTAAAGCATTTTGCACCGCCCAAACCGGAGTCCCCATTGTCGATGCCGGAATAAGAGAGCTATTGGAGAGCGGAGAAATGCATAATCGTGTTCGGATGATCGTCGCCTCGTTCTTCACTAAAAACCTCCTCTTGCCGTGGCAATGGGGTGAAGCCTTTTTTGCCGAGCATCTCAACGATTATGATGCGAGTTCCAATAGTCTCTCATGGCAATGGAGCGCGGGAACGGGTATCGATCCGCAACCTTATTTTCGTATTTTCAATCCCTATACCCAAAGTGCTAAATTTGACCCCGATGGGGTTTATATCCATCGATGGCTTCCTGAATTAGCCGGTATCCCCGCTAAAACACTCCACTGCGAAGAAAGATTATCCGCACTGGCATTAACGGGTTACCCCGCACCGATTGTCAATCATAAAATGAGTTCAGAAAAAGCGTTACATTATTTTAAATCGCATAAAAATGTGCTATGATGTTTTAGAATAATCTGCATAAGTGAGAACAATGTTTTAGTAGTAGGAGGAAGAGTGTATGAATGATAACCATTCGTCGATTTCTCAAACACAGCCTTTAACGCCGGAAGAGGCGCAAGAGTTCCGCCGACTCAAATTTGCTATCAGTTCCTCTGAAGACGGTATTTGGGAATTTAATGTCCAAAATAATACTACCTATGTCTCAAAACGGTGGCTGGAAATCATCGGATATGATGAAAACGAGTACGAAAGTTCCATCGAAGCATGGAAAGATCTACTTCATCCTGACGATGTTGAACAAGCAATGGGTGTCCTTTTTAACTCCATTGCCAATAAAATCGAAAGTGCCCATGTCCGTTACCGCGTTCGTCATAAAGACGGGCATTGGATTTGGATTCATGATCGGGCAAAAATCCTTTTTGATGAGGCGGGAGAACCCCTCATCGTTGCAGGTTTTCGCACCGATGTTACGGAACTTGTCACTGCGCAAGAGCAACTTCTTTATTTAGCAACCCATGATTCACTCACCGCTCTACCGAACCGGACTCTCTTTTTAGACCACCTTCAAAATACCCTCAAAAAAAATTATTTCTCGGATGAGAAAATTGCCGTTTTGTTTATCGATCTTGACCATTTCAAACAGATCAACGACTCATTAGGGCATCCGGTCGGCGATAAACTGCTCGTACTTGCTTCTCAACGACTCAAGAGTATCTTACGCGAAAGCGACACTATCGCTAGGATGGGAGGAGATGAGTTTAATATCCTCATCGGAAGTATCAACCATGTCGACGACCTGATTGATATTTGCGAAAAATTGATCCACGCATTCCGAGAACCTTTTGCGATAGACGGACGCCTTTTACACACCTCTCTGAGTATCGGGATTGCCCTCTCTCCGGATGATGGGATGAGTGCCGAAACCCTGCTCAAAAATGCCGATACCGCCATGTACCGTGCCAAAAATGAAGGGCGCAATACCTACCGTTTTTACGCGAATGAGATGGGAGATAAAGCATTTGAGAGAGTTGTGATGGAAAATGCCCTGCGCATCGCACTCAAAGAGAACCAATTGCAAGTCTATTATCAGCCGCAAGTCGATTTAGTGAACGGAGAATTAATCGGACTCGAAGCACTGGTAAGATGGATGCATCCGACTATCGGGATGGTCTCCCCGATCAATTTCATCCCTCTTTGTGAAGAGATGGGGCTTATTTCGGAAGTCGATTTTTTTGTCTTGGAGAGCGTCGCCAATCAACAAGTGAAGTGGCATAATCAAGGGATAAACGCTCCGAAAGTCGCCGTCAACTTTTCGGCAAAAACGCTCGGAAATCCGCTCATTGCCAAAGAGGTCGCTTCCATATTAAATTTTTACGGATGCGTCCATGAATGGATAGCGATCGAAGTGACCGAATCGCATATCATGAAAAATCCCGAAGAGGTCATTTATATTTTAAAAGAACTAAAAGATTTAGGGCTGGAAATCTCTATTGATGATTTCGGTACGGGGTATTCCTCTCTCTCGTATCTCAAACGGCTCCCCATCCATAAGCTCAAAATCGATCAAAGTTTTATACGTGAGATCCCCTACGATGAGGACGATATAGCCATTACTAAAACCATCATCGGGCTGGCGCACAATCTCAAACTCGACGTCATCGCCGAGGGGGTAGAGACCGCTGAACAACAAACATTTTTGCTCGAAAACGGCTGCCAGCTAGCACAAGGGTATCTCTTTTCAAAACCGCTCGATACCGAAGCCGTTACCGGAGTGCTCAGAAATCTATAGAATGATTTATTTATGAGTACTTCGCCATTCTTTTAATCTCATTTGTGATAAAATTATTAACATTACATAACAGAGAGAAAGGGTTGAAATGCTCAATTTATCCACCATAAAAGGGAAACTCGTTGCCTTGATGACAATCAGTTTCATCACTTATGCTACCTTAGGGTATTTGTCCTATTCAAATAATCAAGATGCGACAAAAACTGCTGAGCGCATGGTTTTGTTGGGTGACATTCGTGCCCATACGAACGGTGCTATGATGGAGCTTCGCGGCTATCAGCTCCTCTTTACTCAAGAGAAATTGGACTCCTATAAAGAGAGAATTGTCAAACTCAATGAAGCGATTGACAACCTTTCAAAAATAACCCGTTCTCAAGAGAACAAAGACCGTTTGGCTGAGATGAAAGCAGATTTTAAAGCATGGGAAGATCTCAATAAGCCCCGTCTTGAAATACTAACCGACCATAAACAAGAAACACTTACTCCTGAGTTTGCTGCCACTACAGACGGTCAACTATTGTCTAAAATCACCAAAGAATCAGCAGAGACACATAAAAAAGTCATTGAAGAACAACGTGCTCTTGTCAAAGCAATGGAAAAGAAAAACCTCGAAACGCTTGATTCCAATGCGACTACTATGGAAATCATCGTTTTACTCAGTATCGTGATTATGATGGGTATTTTTTACTTTATCATCCAAACCATCTCCCAATCCATCGCGCGACTCGAAGAGATGATCCGTGTTGTTGCTCAAGAGCGTGACTTTACTCAAAGTACAAAAATCGAAGGTCACGATGAACTCGCCCAGATAAGCCGAAGTGTCAATGAGCTTGTCAATACCCTCCGAAGTGCGTTTAGCAGTATCCGCTCCGCGTCGAGCGAGAATCTCTCGGTATCGGCTGAACTCTCTGCAACTACCCTATCGATCGGCAGAGCGGCAGAAGAAGAAGCAAAAATCGTTACTCAAACGACAGTTGAATCCGATAAAATGAAAGAGGCGATGAAAGCTTCTGCCATCGAAGCACAAAGTGTACGTCAAAAAGCGCTCGGTGCTCGTGAAAACCTCCAAGAGGCACAATCGGCACTCCACAACACCATCGAACAACTCTCTATCACCGTCCAAATGGAAGGGGAGATTAATGATCGTCTCAACTCCCTCTCTCAAGAAGCATCTCAGGTCAAGCAAGTTCTCACGGTTATCGCCGACATCGCCGATCAAACCAATCTCCTTGCGCTCAATGCCGCTATCGAAGCGGCACGTGCAGGTGAACACGGACGCGGATTTGCCGTCGTTGCCGATGAAGTACGCAAACTTGCAGAACGTACCCAAAAAAGCCTCGTAGAGACCAATGCAACCGTCAATGTCATCGTCCAATCGATCAACGACATTACCGATCAAATGAACCACAATACTGCGCGGATCGAGACATTGGTGCAAGCTTCAGCCGAAGTCAATGACCACACCGAAACAGCGGTTAATGCGCTAGCCGATACCGTCAGCGCCATCGAAAAACTCTCGAATGAGACTCAAAGCAATGCGGCAACGACGGAATCGATTATCCATAAAATCGGTAACATCAACGAGCTCTCTACCAGCAATGCACGAAGCGTCGAAGAGATCGCAGCGGCTGCGGAACACCTCCACCAAATGACCGAACAACTCACCGCTCAAATCGCCGTATTTAGAACGTAATCCTCTTTTCCCCTTTGGGGGATCTCTCATTTCTTACGTTATTTTGCAAAACTAAGTTTTTCACCCAACTCATACGAAATAGAATTTAAACGGCTAATTTTTTGATCCATCCGTTCCATAATTTCGATATTGCTCATCGAATCTTTATCGATATGAACCATTAGCTCTGCAGCCGATTCCCCATGTTTTTGAAGTAAGCTATAACTTGTTTGCGCCTCTTTCATTGCTGTTATGGCATCGCGCATCGCATTAGTCGCATCACTAATAAGCACCTCGGTCTCTTCTGTGGTTTTTGAAAGCGCTACAATCCCTTCTGAAGAGGTAATTGTACTATCTGCTATATCACCTACGGATTGGATAATAACTTCGGTCGTAGCTCGGATTTCTGTTAAACTTGACTGTGTTTTTTCCGCGAGTTTTCGTACTTCATCGGCAACGACGGCAAATCCGCGTCCGTGTTCACCTGCACGTGCCGCTTCGATAGCGGCATTGAGCGCAAGGAGATTGGTTTGATCGGCGATGTCCCCTATGATGGTCAAAACAGAACGGATTTGTGATGCTTCAGTTGCCAAAGAACGAAGTTTTTGGGAAATCATCTCTCCATTGACAGCGCTCTCACGTGCACCACCTACCACCGCATGAATACTATTCTTTGTCATTTCCAGCTCATGATCAGCTTTATCAAGAGAATTAACGACACTGCTAGTTAGCCCTGACATTGTCTGTATCTGATTACTGATGGTATCAATCTCTTCAAGATTTTTTTGAACCAATGTTCTAGTATTGGTCACTTTTCCGGTAACATCATTTGTGTCTCGTACTGCTTCAGAGGCGAGTAAGACATTCTCTTTGGATACGTTTACCGCTTCAAAAATAACACTCCGAATCGTATGTAAAAAATGTTTCATAGCATTTGAAAGACGAGCTATTTCATCTTTTCCGCTTGCATCAAACGGAGTTGTCAAATCTAACGATTTGGAAAGATTTTCTACGTTATGGGTTAACGAACTCAATCGACGGGTAATAAGAGCTGAAATCCACCATGCAATAACGCTTGCTATGACCAAAACGATCAAAAAGATCAACAGACTTTGCATCAACATTCCATTGAGCGCAACATTGATACTATCAACTTTCATATCGGCACCGATCATGTATAATTTGCCGCCATCGGATTTGTTGATCTGCAAATAGGAGCGAAAGTTGCCGTATTTATCGGATGTGTCTTCGTAAAACGTGTGCCCCTCTTGAAATCCCTTCTGTATCCCTTCGCTCGCATCATATTCGGTATAAAAAGGGTCGTACTCATTTGCTTTAAGCTCATCCGTCGTTGCACTGCTTACAACCGTATAAACTTTATCACCCTCTTTAACCATCAAATAGATGTATTCTAAGCCGTTATCTTGGGCATATTTACTCAGTTTTGTCACTAACTTTAGATGTTCATCGGAACTCATCGGGTGTGTTTGATCATAACGGTCGACTAAATCATTCCCCAGATAAAGAGCACCTGCCTGTGCGACAACTTTGAGCTTATCATCTACATTTCCCGTATACAGGTTTTTTTGTACATTGTAGATAAAAAGCATAAATAATAGGCTCGCAATAGTCGCTATAAAAAGGGTAGCCGCAATAATCTTGATTCGTAAACTTCCATTAAACATTCTATGCCTTATCTGTTTTTTATCAAACAGATAATAACTGCTTATTGTTAAATATAATGTTAAATCAACCCCTAATTAGCGCATCAAACTTTTGGAAATCATCACCGTTTGAAAACGTCATATTCTCCGATTTCATAACAACGATTTGTTGCGGATCCAATTCATCTATACGGAGTATCTCTACATCGCAGAAAACTTCCTTTTCAGAAAGAACGACAAAATCATCCCCTTCAAAACGGAAAATTTTTGCGTCACTAAATTGCTCTTTGAGCAGGTTGGCTATACGGATAAGAAGCTCATTACCTTTATTCCATGACATTTGTTTGTTGTAGGTCGTGAAATTGTGAAGACGTAGTACACTCAGGTATGTTTTGGAGGTAATCTGATGTAACATCAATTCCAAATACGCTTCATTGTACAATCCCGTGAGATTATCGTTAAAGAAATACGAAAATCGCTGCCGTTCTAAATCACTCTGAGGCATTTGCGTCGTTTGGGAGATAACAACATCCACCAGAGCATTATTAGCGGCTTCAACAACCCTCGGATGAAATTGTTTAGTGTTTTGTCTATTAATCTCATTAAGTGCATCCTGAGCGCTTAAACGCCCTTTATAGATACGATTTGTCGTCATCGCGTCAAACGCATCGGCAACGATCAGGATATGGGACTCTATCGGGATCTCGTCCTCCTTAAATCCGTACGGATACCCCTTGCCGTCATAATGCTCATGGTGGAATTTCATAATCTCTGCCAATTCCGCATACATTTTCACTTTGGAGAGCATTTTATATCCCGCCGTGACATGGTTTTTGATCAGTTCGTATTCAAGGGCATTGAGCCGACCCGGTTTGAGCAATATCGTATCGGGAGTCGCTATTTTTCCGATGTCATGTAAAATAGCCGCTTTTTCAATCTTATGGATCATACTCTCCTCAATCCCCATATACTCGGCAAGACGGCGAGAGTATTTGGCGACACGAAGCGTGTGCCCCGCCGTGTAGGCATCGCGCTGCTCGATCATATCGACAAAGGCGAGAATCGTCTCCTCGTAGTTCGTAATCTGTTCTTTTTGCAATCTCTCGGTCATTTTACGCTGTTTGTAGGCGCTGAGCGCCATCGTAATGTCATGTACGACGGTATCGAGGATATTGATCTCTTCTTGATCGAATCCCTCGTCTCGGTTGCTCCAAAACGCAAGGACGTCAAACCCTTTTTGTTCTTCGTTTTCGATCAACGGAAAAGCGATTGCGGCGCTCAAATCATAATCTTCTTGACGATGACGTTCACGATGAGGCAGCGTTACCGTACACGGGGTTTGCAAATACCAATGTTTATCCGCTATCGCATTGTATATTGCCGTATAATCCGCATTATTTGCAAGCTCTTTCAGATTGGAATGTTCTTTCGTAAATATCCCGTAAATATCCCCTGAAATGTAGCGCTGATGAAAGATCTCACCGTCAAAATGGCCGAATAAAATGAGTTTATAACTTGGATGATGCTTGAGCGTTTCCAAACTCGTTTCGATGATAGACCCCAGAGAGTAGGTACTGATCAGCGATTCATTGAGCTCGGTAATAGTCTCAAGAAGCCGTTTGAGATAATGCTCTCGGCTGTAGAGCATTTGAACTTCACGGGTACGCTCTAAGACTTTTTTCTCCAAAGAACCGTTTAGCTCTTCTATATGCTCTTTATTTTTAAAAATGTTATGGATAAAATAGATCAAAAGTCCCAGCCCAAGCACATAAACACCGATTACCATTGCATAAAAAAGACGGAATTGGTTTTGAATCGTATGAAGGCTATTTTGGTAGTGATTCAGAGGAAGGGTAATCTCAATACCGCCGCGCATTTCACCGGCTGTAAAGTTGGTATGGCACGCAACACATCGAGCCTGTGTATAGAGTACTCCGACAACATCAAAACGCTCATTATCGGGAGAAAATCGGTGGTAAAGGGATTCTTTGGGGTGAGTTTTGAGATACATCAATGCATCTTTGGCAAAGCCTGTCGCACGATTGGATTCATTTTTAGGGTTTAAACTGTAAATATTAAAGTGGTAATCGTTGTTGTTTACCCCCTCTTTAAAAACCCCGCCGAATTTGTTGTGCCAAATTTCGAGCTCTTTGATCGTACCGTAATGGGCAGTTGCTTCTTGGAGAAGAAGCTCTTGCGTTTGGCGAATTTGAACCTTTTTAGCATTGTCCAAAATCCCCAACACAATCACAAGACCAACGATACTAATACAAACAGTCAGAGCAATAAATACGATCCGTTCTTTCGTTTTAAACATCGACAAACCTCAAATAGTGTCCTTAATTGTACACTGATTTATCGAAAAAAGTTATCCTCTAATTAATAGCGTCGATCATTATCCCGACGTGAGGGTTCATGCCGCCCGCCGTCACGTTTTTGTGAAGGTTTATTGCCTCGATTTCCTCCGCCGTTACCGCCACGGTTACCGCCGCCTCCGCCGCCTGCTCCCCCGCGACCTCGTTGGATCGGTTCGGCTTTGATAGAGGGATCGGGTTCATACCCTTCGATAATACGGCTATCGAGTTTTTTGTTGATCAGTTTTTCGATCCCGCGTAAATAATCGGCTTCATCCACACACACCAATGAGAGTGCTTCCCCCTCACATCCCGCGCGTCCGGTACGCCCAATGCGGTGGACATAATCCTCTGCGATGTTAGGGAGTTCAAAATTGACCACATGAGGCAATGCGTCGATGTCGATACCGCGTGCGGCAATATCCGTGGCGACCAATACCCTCACCGTGCTTTTTTTGAAATCATCAAGTGCTTTGGTACGAGCGGCTTGGCTTTTGTTTCCATGGATTGCGGCGGCGGTAATGCCGATTTTTTGGAAATACTCGGTGAGTTTGTTCGCCCCGTGTTTGGTACGGGTAAAGACAAGCACCTGCTCCCATTTATTTTTGCCGATAAGTTCACCCAAAAGGGCACTTTTGCGCTTGCAGTCAACCAAAATGACACTTTGTTTTACCAACTCGCTGGAGGTGTTGCGGCGTGCTACTTCAACCTCGGCAGGATTACGGAGCAACGTATTGGCAAGGGTTTTGATCTCATCAGAATAGGTAGCGGAGAACATAAGGTTTTGTCGTGCTTTTGGCAAAATAGTAATCACACGGCGAATATCGCGGATAAATCCCATATCGAGCATTCGGTCGGCTTCATCCAGAACAAATATCTCAACACCGCTGAGATCGACTGTCCCCTGCCCTACATGGTCTAACAGCCTACCCGGAGTAGCAATGAGAATATCGATCCCGTTGCGGAGCATCGTGATTTGAGGGTTAATCCCGACACCGCCGAAAATTACGGCACTTTTGAGGGGGAGATATTTGCCGTAAAGTTTGACACTCTCTCCTACCTGAGCCGCCAGTTCACGCGTCGGAGTGAGGATAAGAGCTCGGATTTTACGATGGGTTTTTGGAGTTTTTTGGGAGCTCAGAATTTGAAGCAAAGGGAGGGTAAACCCTGCCGTTTTGCCCGTACCGGTTTGCGCACCCGCGAGCATATCACGCCCCTCTAAAATAAAAGGGATCGCTTGGGATTGGACGGGGGTCGGGGTTGTATAGCCTTGGTCTTTGATTGCTTTGAGCAACGACTCGTTGAGGTTTAAATCAGAAAATGTCATAAAAAGGGTTCCTTTGGTGGTTCGGCCCAACCAAAGTCGCAACTGTGGACGGTTTTAGGCAAGGGGAAAATTAGGGGTGAAAGTGCAGTTAAAGGCAAGTTCGCAAATGCGCCAACCGTAGGCGCACATCATTAAGCGCATTATAGCACACCTATTGGATAACATTTCTATGTTATCATTTTCCCCATGATAACTTTATCCCCCGAAGCGCGGCTCAGCATTATCCTCCCCAACACGAACAAAGCCCTATCCGAGGCGATCAAAAATGCGACCCCCGAACAGCTCGAAACGCTCAAAGAGGGAAAAGACATAAAATCGCTTCTCACGTCGGTCTTTCAGGATAAAACAACCGCTTCCAAATCGGATCAAACGCTTCTCGATCTTCTCAAAAACTCGTCGGCTTTTAAAAATATGGGGAGTTTCAGCGACTCGCTTCAATCGCTCCTCAAAGAGATGAAATCCTCCCCCGATATGGCTCCAAAAACGGCGATATTGGAGAATTTTCTCAAAAATATCGCCACCCTCGATCCCCAAAATCTCAAAAGCCAGATTGCTTCGAGCGGCGTGTTTATGGAATCCAAATTTGCCGCCGCTTTGAATAAAATCCCCGATCTGACCCAGAATCTCGAAACGCTCAAATCGCTTCTGGCTAAAATACCGACCAACGACGCCAAAGCGCTCCAAAATAGTCTGACTTCTTTGCTATCGAGCCCTATACTCCCCTCTGCAAGCACGAATCTGCAAAGCGCTCTCCAACTCACGGAAGGGTTAAAAAAAATCGCCGAAACCCTCCAATCGCTCATCTCCAAAACCGATCCACTCTACTCCAAAGAGGTTGCCGCCCTCGCTCTCAAACTCGATCAGCAATCCGCTACCTCAGAGATCAAGACCACCCTTTCTCAGCTCTATGGAACACTCCTCTCCAGCACTGCACCCGATACCAATGCCCTCCTCGACTCCATCGAGAAACTGCTCAAAAATCTAAACAGCTCCTCCGCCGAAGAGGTTAAAACCTTTGCCCGCCAACTCGACAAAGCAATCAGCGAAGGAGACACCTCTAAAGAGCTCACAACGATCAAAGCCGCGCTGAGCGAATTCACCAACCCCAAAGAGCTCGTCACCGAAATCTTTCTCAAAGAATCGATGTCGGATGATCTGAAATCCAATCTCCTCACCTTGCGCGAAGAGCTAGCCCAATCCAATGATCCGAGTGCGCCCAAACTGCTAGAGCAGACCGATAAACTCCTCACCCAAATCGACTACCACCAGATGCTCTCCCACCTGAGCGCATCCAATTCGATCTATTTTCCGTTTGTGTGGGATCAGCTCCAAGAGGGATCACTGACGTTTAAAAAATCAAATAAACAAAAGTTCTACTGCGAAATCAATCTGAAACTCAAAGAGTACGGTGAACTCGATCTGATGATGGGGCTGTATGATGAGAATCAGCTCGAGATCCAAGCCCATACCGAGAAAAGCTCTCTCAAAGCCCTAATCCAAGAGAATATTTCAGAGCTTCGTTCCCTCCTGAGTAAAGCGGGGTTAACACCCCGTTCTATCCGCGTTTTTGACAAAAGCGAAACGCATAGTTCGCTCAATGAAACGTATACTATATCAGGGGGTTCAGATATGGGGTTTGAGGTAAAAGTATGAAAAAAGCGGTTGCACTCTCTTATGATCTCGACAAAGACAGAGCGCCCCGTGTCGTTGCCAAAGGCAAAGGGCAAAGTGCGGAGAATATCATCAAAATCGCCCAACTCCATAACCTCCCGATCAAAGAGGATGAGGACTTGGTGGAGATGCTCAGCAAAGTCGAGTTAGATCGTGAAGTGCCCGAAAAACTCTATCTTGCCGTCGCCGAAGTGTTTAGTTTTATCTATAAAATTACCAATAAGCACTAAATCTAGGCTCTAAACCGTCCGAGATTTTGCTTTAATCCATCCGCTACATTATAGAGATGTTCAGCCGTCGTAGCGATCTCTTCGACACCCCGTGCATTTTCATGCGATAAATGGTTCATCGTCGCGATCCGTTTGGAAATCTCCTCGACCTCTTTGGTGTTGCTGTCGGCATCTCTGACCAGTTTTTTGATTGCTTCGCTCGTTTGATTCACAACACCCGCAGTATGGTCGATTTTTTCTCCGACAAGCTTGGATTTCTCACCAAGCAATTCAATACTTTTCGCATTGTGCCCCATTTGTACCGAAGCTTCTTCGATCGAAGAGACGATCACGGAAATCGTCGCATCGGTCTGAGTCAGACTCCCCTGTGTCCGCTCGGCGAGTTTTCTCACTTCATCGGCCACCACGGCAAACCCGCGCCCGTGTTCGCCCGCCCGTGCCGCTTCGATCGCCGCATTGAGTGCTAGGAGATTGGTTTGATCGGCGATTTCACCGATGACGGAGAGAACCTCGCGGATTTGACGCGCATTGTTCGTTAGTTCATGGATTCTCACCGCGAACTCGGCTTCCACTTCGACACTGTGGCGTATCATCTCGATCATCGCCATCAATTCGTTTTGTGACATTTGAAGCGTCTCACTCGCGGCAACAATCTCTTTACAGGTTGCCTCATTTTCCCCTTTGGAAAGGGTCAAAAGTCGAATGATCTGCTCTGTAGAGCGATGAATCGCATCCATTTGAGTCGATTCGTCTTCCATTCGACGCCCGATTGCCAAAGAGGTTTTGGAGAGTTCCGTCGCTACCGATGCATTTTCATCGGAAGAACGTTTGGCATTTTGAACCATGGTCTGAATCACCCCGATAAACGAGTTAATCGATTGAGCCGTCTGTCCCGGTTCATCCGTTCCTGTAATCGCTAAACGTTTGGTCAAATCGCCATCACCGCTGGCAAGCTCTTGTGCCATCTCCTGCATCGTTTCAAGTTTGCGTCCGATGGAGCGCTCGATGGCTATCAACAATCCGACAACCACCGCGATCAATAGTGCAATCGAAATCCCTTTTACGATCACCAAATCCAAAAATTCATTATCGACATCATCAATATAAACACCGCTTCCGACGATCCATCCCCATGAGGGAAATGATCTGACAAACGTGAGTTTCGGCAACGGAGTTTCGGTATCGGGCTTCGGCCACATATAAGTGACATACCCCTCTTTCTCCTCTTTGGCTACTTTTGCAAACTCAACAAACAGATGTTTCCCCTCAGGGTCTTTGATGTCGGAGAGGTCGGTATTGTCCAATGCGGGTTTGATCGGATGCATGACCCCCTGCACTTTGTCATTTAGAATAAAGAAATATTCTTTACCGTCGTATCGAAGGGTTTTGATATGCGTTTTGGCTGCTTCTTGAGCACTCTCGAGGCTCATGCGCCCCTCTTTTACCTCAGTATCATAATACGCCAACAGTGAGCTGACCGTATCGATCTGTGTGGTAAGCATCGTCTTTTTAGCGTCCATCAGTCCGCTTTTTGCAGAGATCAGAGATTCAACGGCAATCACCAAGAGTGCCAATGAAACCAATAAAGAAACAAGCAGTAACTTAATTTTGATCGTGACATTATTCATTGCATACCACCTTTTTTATATTAAGTGTAACTTTGAACCGCATTATAGGGATCAACCATAGCACGAGTGTAGCATAAAATACTCTAACTAGTCTATAATATAATCTTCTAAATCAATTTCATCCTTTTCCAAAATCGGATTCAGCGCGTGCATCCCATGAGGATGTACCGTTGCTGGGTCTTTAGTGATAAGAGGATGCCATGAGGGGATCGCTCTGCCCTGATGACGCAAACGATACGCACAGCTCTCAGGGAGCCAGTCAAATTCCTCTACCCGCTCTAGCGTCAGCTTCATGCACCCCTCTACCCGCTCATGGCGGTTGGCGTAATCACTGCATGCATGGGCGGCTATGTCATAGCAGTGGCAGGCAACACGAGTCAAATAGATCGCATCGTCGTCTTCGTCTTGGATACGGTGCAGACAACAAAGCCCACACCCGTCACACAATGCTTCCCATTCACTCTGGGTTAGTTCTTCAAGCGTTTTCGTTTCCCAAAATGGGGCTGTTTCAATATTTTCCATAACCGCAAAATAGCATATTTAGGGTTAAATCTGAGCATTTGGAGCGTTATTTGGGTATGATGAGGATACTAAAAAGGATATTGTATGACAACGGAACAACCATTAAATGAACTCTTACGCGAATGTGCAGACTCCGTGGGAGGCAAAAACTTTTTCCTCACCCTCGCTGAGACCATCCGTAGTACCCGTGAGGGGATTCTCGTCGGCGAGAAAAAACAGATCAACTACACAAGCGGGACGATGACATGGAACAAAACCCTCCATGCCGATAACTGGAGATTGTTGATCGAATCGGCAAAAGTACGCACCAAAGACGGCAATATTTTGCTCCCCGCCGAAGACAAACGACACAAAAACATCCTCAACATGATCCGCACCCTCAAACCGCTCATGTTTACGGTCAAACCGACGAACAGTGCAGATGGAGAGGGGTTTAGTTTCAATGCGTTGGAAGTGATCGATGAGAAGACCACGCGGGTATCACCGCTCTTTAAAGCGATGTTTGTCATGCCGATGGATGTATTGAAAAAGAATATGGGGTAAGTTTTCAAAGTAAAATTAAATTTTAAACAGTTTTAAGTTTAATTAGACAATAATTCTACTGTATATATTCGAACAGGTATCGCAAGGTATTCTGTTTTGACCCTTGGGGTCTTGCCTCGCTTCGGCGGGGCTTTTTTATTTAAAGCTCTTAAACATCGCTCTTTTTATTTTTCTCCGTATCGGGTCAGGCACCCAATTTAAAACGATTCTTTTTATTCGCACTTTTTTCTCGATAGTCACAATGTTGTCAATCAAAATCGTCGTATCTTTATAGAGAAAATATTTGTATTTTTGGTATTCAAGGATCACACGCGAAGGGTTCTCAGCATCACCGTGTTTGGTTTCGGTTAATGGAACGACAGTAATAGAGCTATTAGCAAGATTTTTAGAAATGACGATAGCCATGTGGCGCATTGAAAATTCATTATCGGTATTGATACCGTAGGGGTATTTTCCCATCATATCAACACAATCATGTGGAATCTCTACATATTTTTTAGGTGTGCCAAATTCTACTTCGACGACTGCCCAGCGATAGAGTTCACTCCATTTTACTGCCATTTAATTTTCCCTTTCCCATCGTTTCCTCACGCTGTCCCCTATTTTCGTTTTTACTTAATAAACAAATACCAAAAAATTAAGATAAATACGATGATTGGAAGAAAAAATGAGAAAACTGCTGTTTTAGCGAGACTCATAAAATAATGCATTCAATTTTCCTCATCCTCTATTGTTGTATTGCGAGATAAAATTTTCAACCGCATACACGGTTAACTCATCTTCATTCACATGGATATTCCTTACACGTTCAATAACTGTTTCAATATCAATAAACATGTCAATATCTTTATAATTATACGTCTTGTACGTATACATCGTATAGTCGTTAGCTGACTGTCTACGACCATATGAGATAAATAGCTTTAAAAAAAGTAATAGATTATTCTCATCTTGAATTTGTTTAGAAACATAGTCTTTGGCTTGTTCATTTTGCAGTCTTAACCACACGTATAAAATACTTAACGCGTTTTCATGCTCTAATAAATTATGTCTTTCAATCCATGTAGAAATTTTAGATAGCAGTATCTCTTTTAAAATAAGCAAATCTTCTTTTTCAATTAAACATTGTGATGTTGGTTCAGCTTCCTTGTCATATTCTCCATGCTCTTGCATATGAATACTCACATCTTCCGTCATTATATGAATACTATTTTCAGCTTTTTCCATAGCAGTCTTTAATATTTCAAATCTCTCTTTTTTATTCTCAACACGTATGAGCAATTGATGAAAGATTCTCATAATTTGCATACTAATTCCAAATGAAAATTTCCCTTCATCTTCATCTGGAAAAGCATCACCAGTATCCATCAAGACGTTGATCAGGGATTGAAAAGACTCTTTTGGAATATCTGTTGATGTAAAATCTTGGAGTTTATCTAAAAATCCAGTTATTTTACCATGCTCATTCAGCCATAAAATTTCTTGTTTAAAATTCTCTTCATCAGCTATTTTTTTAATATAACCTTTCATTTCATAACTTGAAAGTTCCTTTTCATTAAGCACCATCGTAAAATAGGTATCAAAATACGCTTCACTACAAATTTTTGCGTCTTTTCTACATTTTGAGGGTGATCCGACATAGTGTGTATTTGAATACACCTCTTTTATTTTTATAAAAAGTTCCTCCAACAAGCCAAGATATGCTTCTTTGGATAATGCTTGAAGATTTTTATATGATTCTTCGATAAAGCTTTTTATTTTCTCTTTTACATCATCACCACCATAACGATTTTCTGGTATCGAACCTATAAATAAATCCTTATTCGCTTTCATTGATTCAAAAATCTTTGGTTCAAAAACCTGCAAAGCAGTTGATGCCATTAAATCCACTACGTTTACTTTATTTTTTAATACCCCATAATTAAAGCGTAATACATTGATATATCTAACAATATCTCTTATGTTTTTAAAAAAATGTTTGTATCCACTATGGTACACATTAACCCAATATTTTTTATCAAAACTCTCATCGTCTTTGACAATCTCATCAAGTTTCATGAAGAGGAATTTTTGAACTTCTTCATTCGAGATACTTGGAACCATAAACGGTACGTTTATAATTTTTTCAAGATACTCACTCCCATCCAATTTTTGATCCTCAAACAATGCATTGGCAACTATATCTTTATCCATTGAAGACAAGTAAACCGTATTAGGAAAGTTACCTAACACCTTAATCATTTGAAAAATCTGTCTGATTTCCGTATTATTGAGTCTATCAATGTCATCAACAATGATTAATATCTTTTTATTTAATTTTAAAAGATGTTTTTCAATAGATAATTTGGTATCTGATAAACTTTTGCTTTTTACCTCTCCCCATTTTTTGCCAGCTTTTCCAATACTGCCAAAAACTTTTGAACTTGCCAAACTAAAAAAAGATATTGTAGGTTCAGGTATTAAACCTAATGGTTCAAAAAAGGCAGCATACGCTTCAAGCTCTTCACCGATTTTTTTTGCCTCATCGGCATAATCTTTGTACTTTACAGCCTTGGCAAATGCTTTAAAAAAATTACTTATCAATTGTTGTGTATCCGAAAATATCCAAGGTTCAAATTGAACAATAATAATATTTTCTTTACTTTCAAGATTTTCTGTAATCATATTGATAATTGAAGTTTTACCAGACCCCCACTTACCATACAGTCCTATCGTCAGACTCGAATTATCTGCGTCTGAATAGTTCAGAATAGCATTACTGATATTTTCTGCAAAATCTTTTCGATCTAAAAAGTCTTCACGTTTACTTTTTATTGGTTTATCAACAATCAACATATTCTACACACTCTTCAAATCATAAATACAAAACTGTTTCATTGTTAAAACCTATACATTGTTTTTTTGTTTTTTTAAATTATAGCGGAAAAGAAGGATGGAGGAAAATTTCATATTCGATACGAACAGATAAATGCAAAATAGATGCGCGTTACACTTGATTGTTGAATGGATGTAATAATAAAAAAAGGGATTGTTTTAAGAAGAAAGAAGTGGAGCGGGAAACGAGACTCGAACTCGCGACATTCAGCTTGGAAGGCTGACGCTCTAGCCAACTGAGCTATTCCCGCATCACTGATGGAAGTATATCGCCGATACCCTTAAAAGTTCATTTATTAGTGAACCGGAATGTAGCCATACCCCTCGTTTTGCCATTTTACCAACCCCACCATCGCCGATTTAATCGGCGTTACAAACGGATAAATATCTTCGGTTAGTATCCCTTTTTTATGCATACCCGACATACATATTTCCAGATGAACCTGATATTTTTTTTCGATCTCTTCGAGACGTTTCTGGATCGATTCTTGACGTTCAACGAGCGATTTATCCACTCCGTACTGCGTGTTTTCCAAATTTTTGACAAAGAACTTATAGGCATCGCCGTGTATCACGACAGCGACTTCCACCGTGTCTCCTTGCCCCCTAAAATAGTCGATAGTCCCAGGCATACCGCTCAAAATCACTTTGTCAAACGTCTCAAAATCACCAGTTTTCAAATCGATCATAAACTTTTTGGTATCTGCAAACGCAAATGTACCTAAACATAACAGTAGAAAAAATATCCGCACGATTGCCGTCCTAGCGAGAGAATTGTTGAGTGTATCATGACTCAACTCTGTAAAAAGAGTGTAAAAAAATCGTTTTTTGTACATGATTTATCTGTATAATTGTTGTTCAATTTGCAATCCATACTTTATGACATATCGGATATTACTTTATGAGAACTCAGCGCGTACCGTTCGGCCAACAAAATCCCGACAAAAAGGATGCCGTCTTTTTAGCCATCTACGTCGATGCGATTTCTCCGTGGCGCTATTTCAAAGACGATATGCAGCACCTCAAATGTCCTGCGCTGATTATGATCGACCGATGGGACGGACGGATGGGATTCCCCGGAGGAACGGTCAATGCTGGGGAGAGTCTGCTCGATGCACTGGTGAGAGAGATCAAAGAGGAGATCGGTATCACGATCAAGCCAGATAAAGTCCACCCCATCGCAACCCACGAAAACCGTATCGTGACCCACCTCTACGGGCTAAAAGTGCTCGAAGCGGAGTTTTTGCACATCTACTACCACATCCTCAACAACTTCTCCCGCTCGATCCTACTGCACGCCTACGAAGAGGGGGATGAGTCACACTTTATGTCCGAGATTACGGGGATCAAGATCGTCCCTTTGATTCAGCATGAGAACAAAGGGATCAAACGTTTCGTCGAAAACGCGTTTGCGGGGGCGACACGGGAAGATTTGGACGTTCTGCTCAAAGAGATATTTCACATCAATTTGGATTAACGAACCCGTTTACCGACAATATCCCCAAAGAGAAGTACATCCTCCAAAATCGCTTTTTCGCACAATCCGCCGCTGTCAAGATTGATCAACAGCTCCCCCTGTGCGCTGGAGAAGATACGGTCATTTAAAATGACTTTCAAAAAATCCCCCCCGTCGAGTTCAAGCGTCTCTTTCATCTCCTTGAGGGAATCTCCTTTGGGGAACGTAACATCAATCCGTCCGTCTTTGCGGTTCCCGCCGATCACATAAAAGGCTCTGTCTTGGCGATTTTTCAAATAATTTTTGAAATTAAAAAAGAGGGTGAGGACATCTTCGCCCGCGTAAAACTCGTTTTTGACTTTGTCCCACTCATCGCTTTGGATACTCTCTCTCCAGACCGTTTTGTTGGGATGATCGAACGTATAGATTTTGGTCGTCTTTTTTGAATCGGTACGGCGGATTTTGATATATTTTTGGGGGATGAGCACTCCGTTGATGATATGTCCGTGACTCTCATAGGTTTCGATACGGTTGTTGGTGAGGAATTTTGCCACCCCCGTGGTACGGGCTTCGATTCGGATGGAATAGGTATCGTCCTCGCGGGTCTCAAACCGTGCATCAGCGATCCCCATCGTTTGGAATATCCCGTATGAGACCTCATAGGTCGCACTGATGACTTTGGCACTCAGGATTTGAGAAAGTAGCGCAAGTGCTAAAACAATTGTTTTCATGGTGGAATCCTTTTTGTACCAGCGTAACGCCTAATCGTGAAGTCTTTGTCAAATAGATTAGTGCAAAGCCCCCTCGTTAATCTCCTCTGCAATTATCTTATATTGATCCTTTATCTCTATAAAGGCATCGACCAAAATCGGATCAAAATGGGTTCCACGCCCCTCTATAATAATATTCTCGGACTCTTCGTACGAAAATGCCTCTTTATAGACACGTCGACTAATAAGGGCATCATAAACGTCAGCCAAAGCCATAAGTCTCGCCTCAAGAGGGATTTCATCTTCTTTGAGCCCGTTAGGGTACCCTGACCCATCCCATTTTTCATGATGGAAATGGGCGATGTTTTGCGCAATCATCATAATCTCATTCTGCTGATACTGCCTCATCGCATTTTCTACGATTCGTTTCCCCATATAGGCATGTGTTTTCATGATCTCAAACTCTTCGCTCGTGAGTTTGCCTTTTTTCTTTAATATGTTATCGGGGATACCAACTTTACCGACATCATGCAGCGGTGCGGCATGATAGAGATCAATAATATATTCTTGGGTCAAGATGTCGCGATAGAGCCCTTTCGATTCGAGATGTTCCGCCAGTTGTCGAACATACTCTTTGGTTCGCATAATATGAGCACCTGTCTCAATATCGCGTGTTTCAGCTACCAGTGCCATACTGTCGATCATCGCCTCATTAGCTTTTGCCATCTTTTCATAAAAACGTTTTTGATCGTGATAATAAACAATAAATAGCACCATCGCCAAAACAAAAAGATAAAACGTGAGCGGAACCATAAAATAGCCCGTTGAAATATACAAATTCTGTCTCAACATGATCACACTAAATATAAGTGCACTGATGATGAGAAGCGAGTAAAGTGCTAATACATGGATATATTTTTTTACACGCATCAACATCAAAAGAGCAATTGCACTTACTAGCGAGAGGATAAATGCTATACGCTTATATAACATAGATTCGCGCACCAAAGTATTATCAAGAATATTTTCAATCAACGTCGCATGAGCGGTCATCCCCGGACGAAAGGTTCCATCATTGAGCATATAATTATCATGCAATCCCATCGCACTCGCACCTACAAAAACATATTTACCTGCCAAAAATGATGGATCAACCTCTCCGCGTAGTACATCCAAAGCCGAAACTCTTTTATACCACTGTGGAGGGTAGAATTGCAATAATACTTGAGATTGTTCATCTCCACGTATGGTATGCCCTAATACACTCACCGAAATTCCTCTGCCGTATGAATCGGTTCTCAACGTCATATTTGATTCAAGAGTAGACATTGAGGCTAAACCCAATGTTGGAATCAGCTGATCGTTATAACGGATAAAAAGAGGAAGACGTCTAAAAATTCCATCTTGATCTGCCGATGCTTGAATATGACCGCATCCGTGCGCGGATTGTTGTAATATCGGTAGATTGCCTATAAGATAGGGGCTGTTGAAGAAAAGGGCTACATTGTCACTCGGAGAAATATTTAGTGCTGTAGGGAGAACATACGATTTTTGCACCGAACCGCTCGGATCAAAAAATACGGGGAGGATAAAATTCATCTTTTCAATCGTATCCGCTAACAAACGATCATTATCCCTCAGACTATCAGGAAGTCCCGAGAGGTGTGTATCCAAATGAAAAAAATGGGTGTAAAACGCTCCGAGTTCAGAGGGAGAGGTACGATCAGGTTCCGAGAACATAATATCAACAGCAGTGGAAGCAGGATTCATAGCAGCAATTTTTTCGAAGAGTTGTGCCATAACGACACGAGGCCACGGCCACTGTCCCAATGCATTCAAACTACGTTCATCTATCTCAACGATTACCGTCGCCTGTGAGCTAAGCGGCTTCGTCTTTGAAAGTGACAAGAAATCGTAAATCTTGCTATCAAACGTTGTAAGGAGTGCACTGTTCCACCACAAAGCATAAAAAAGTGCAGTCGCACCAAACGCAAGAAAAAAACGAGTTTTATTTTTAGCGTACAAGGACTTCAACCCTTCGATTACGAGGCTCATCTATTTCATCAACAGTAGGAACCAAAAGATTACTCTCACCGTACGATTCAATATGAACTTCACTGAGTTGAATATGCTGTTCTTCTAAAAAACTCTTCAACATTTTCGCCCGTTCTAACCCAAGATTATAATTTGATCCAAAAGAAGCTTTTGTATCTGTGTTTCCAATAATATCCACAACACACGGTTCGCGTTCTTTAATCAAATCGATTAAAGCACTCATTTGAACTCTTGATTCAGATGTTAACTCTGTTGAACCGCTTTTAAAATAAAAAAGAAGTGAAACCGGATGCGATGGAAGCGCTTCAAATGCTTGAACATATTTTTGTTCAATTACTGAAACTTCAACGCTACTGAGAGGTTCCGGTTTAGCTTCCTGTGATGAAAGAACTGTTTGGGTATTGGGAATATCAATGTCTACACTTCCTCCCTGAGTAGTTATGGTGATACCGTTAGTGGTTTTATTATTATCAAGTAAAATTACCGTCGTTTTTTGCCCTGAAAAAATAAACGGCATCATAAGGATAATCCCCGTATAAATAAAAAAAGGGGTCACTTTATTCCTCTACATCAACAATAAATTTAGTTCCACGAATACCGACAGTCCCTTGCGGGATTTTAAATGAAAAATTTTGAGGGGCAAGTTTTCCGATTTTCCCTGTTTCAACAATAGCATTCCCTTTGGAAAGTCCCATATCAATAGCATAATCGTTAGCACTCGGTTTAAAACGGTACGTATTCACCATAAACGTACTTTTTGCACCTAGAGAGATTACGGTTCCATCATTAAAGATTACACCGACACTGCTCTTATCAGATGTTTGAAGAACATCACCGGCATACAAGAATGATCCTTTTTTAATCGGCACAAAGCTTACATCATGTTTAACAAGGACCTGACCACTAACATTTTTAACAATGGCAATATTCTCAGCACTCCATAATGATACACTTATCAGAACGATGGATAAAACCTTAATCATACTTCATCTCCTCGTATTTTATGTACAAAACCAATACAATTGGTAAAAAATTATATCTTTCATACGGTCACATATAAGTTACATTTTTATGACCAATACATGACCGATTTTAGACTAAAGACTAAACAAGCATACTAAATAATTCTACAGCTTCAGTAATAAAGATCCTGCCCCTTTAGAGACGATCCCCAGCGGCACTTTGATCCCCTCTTCCATGTGATCGGCGAAAATGCGGTTGAGCCATACCCGATTGGTCTGCACTTTTTGGAGGATCAGATACTCCTCTTTGTCAATCGTGAGGGTCATGTACGAGCCGATGGCAACGCTAAGAGGTTGCTTTTCCCCTTCCGGCATGAGGGTAAAGCTAATCGTTTTTTTCGTCGTATCGACGGTAACGTTATCCACTTTGCCGTATCCTCGTGCACTGAAATAGAGCGATACGGCGGAGGTTAGGATTTTAGAGCGGATCGAATCCATCGTGGAGAGTTCAGCGCCATGAAGCGTGCTCAAAAGTAAAAAAGCGATGAAGATCAAACGTTGAAACATACTTTACCTCATATAGTAAAAAAACAAAATTATAGCTCCCTGCCTCTAAAAGAGTACTTCACATCGTTACTTTTTACGGGTAAACTGTCGTATATTTTTACTCTCAGGATACCCGATGACCCAACTCATTGTCTTTGCCGTTGTAGCGCTCCTCTTTTACTGGCTCTCTCGAAGCTTTGCCCAAAATCAGCACACCTATTCCAAAAGTCAGTTTGCCGGATTTAAACTCACCAAAGAGAACCTCTCCTACAGCGAACTGGGACTTTTTGTCGCCCTCAGTGCCAAAGTCGCCAAAGCCGACGGACGGGTCGATGAACTCGAAGCGGAGTTGGTCGGCAATATGTTCAACGACATCAGCGCCCTCTTCCCCGATCCCGAAGCGACCAAAAAACTTCTCAAAGAGATTTTCGATGAAGAGAAAAATGCGCCTCACAACATCGATCTCGTAGCTCAAGCTCTCTACAAAGCGCTCCAAAACGATCTGCACAAACGTCAAAAGATGATGGAATTTTTAGTCCATCTGACCTATATCGACGGAACCCTTAGCCATAGCGAAGAGGAGATGCTCCGTGTCATCGCCAAACACCTCCGTTTCAGCGAGAACGATCTCGCATCGATGTTGGAGCGTTTCGGGGCGCATCATCGCCACAGTGTCAAAGAGAGTTCTATCGATCAGGCCTACGCCCTCTTGAATCTCGCGTCTACGGCGACCAACGATGAAGTCAAAAAAGCGTACCGCTCACTCGTGCGGGAATACCACCCCGACATCATCAAATCGCAAGGGGCATCGGATGAGTATCTCAAAGAAGCAACCGAAAAAGTGCAAGAGATCAATGCCGCCTATGAGATGATCAAAAAATCGCGCGGAATCTAAAGGAATAGTATGGAGAAGAAAAAAGTGTTAAATATCGCATATTGGATCGTTTTTATCGGACTGGTGGGGGTTTTTGCCTATAGTAAAGGGTGGATACTCACCAACTTCGAATCGATTACCCCTCAACAAGCCAAAGAGCTGATCCAAACGGGTGAAAAAATCGCTATTATCGATGTCCGTACTCCCGATGAGTACACCCAAGAGCACATTGAGGGATCCGTTCTGATTCCGTTGCAAACATTGGACAAAAACCTCGCTCTTATCGCCGGAGTAAAGAATCAAAAAATCATCGTCTACTGCCACAGCGGAAACCGAAGTGTCAGTGCGTCACGGATTCTCGCCAATAACGGCTTTACTCCGCTGAACCTCAAGGGGGGAATTAGTGCGTGGAAAGCGCAAGGGTTCCCTACGCTCCAATAGCAGCGACATCTAACGAGGCTCAGACGATATAGAGTTTATTTCGCCCTGTCGCTTTTGCCTGTGCCAGAGCGCTGTCCGCTTCGTTCATCGTGTCATTGAGGGTATCTTCACGCTCCAACGCCGCTCCGATTGAAATGCTCAGTGCGATCTCTTCTTGGGGGAGAATCAGCGGAGTGAACGAGACTTTTTGGCGGATATGTTCCAAAAGATCGATGGCACTCTCTCGGGTCGTATTTTTGAGTACCAGACAAAACTCTTCCGCGCCGAAACACGCAAAAATATCCTGATGTCCGACACACGAACGGACGATCTCGGAGACATGGACGATCGCTTGATCGGCAATCTCCGCTCCGTGGGTATCGCCGATATGCTTTATATTATCGACGTCGATCATCGCCACGACAAACCGTTCTTCCGCCTCGAGCGCTTCAGCGAAATACGGTTCCATCACACTGAAAAAATGGCGGCGGTTGTATAGCCCCGTCAAAAAGTCACGATGCGAATAGTTCGTCAAAGTGTCGATATTTTCCAACGCTTCGATCGCGTTGTTCAATCGGCACGAAAACTCCTCTTTGCTAAAGGGCTTGTTAATAAAATCATTCGCTCCCCCTTTGAGAAACATCGCCGAAACATCCGAATCGTCACTCGAGGAGAGGACAAAAATACTGAGCTGATTTTTCGTATAGTTTTTACGAACCGCTTTGGTCAGTTCCAATCCGTCCATCACCGGCATATTGTAATCGGTAATGATGATACGGATGTCGGGATTCTCCTCCAAAATCAGAAGTGCCTCTTCGCCGTGGGCGAGGGTAAAGACTTGGAAAAAGAGGTTTTCCACCATCTTTTTCATCTGATTTCTAAACACCACCGAATCATCCACCACCATCACTTTGTGGGAGCGGTTTTTGAGGAGCCGTTTGATCGTATCGATCACGTAATCGATATCGCCGATCCCCCCTTTGTGGACGTAATCGATAATATCTTTTTTGAGGATCGCTTTGCGGAACTCTTTGTCGATGCTTCCCGTGAGGACGATGGAGGGGATGTTCTTTTTGAGCATCACATCCACGATCTCACCGTTGGGGGCATCGGGGAGGTTGAGATCGAGAATCCCGAGAGTATAGGTATGTCTTTGGCTCAAGAGCTCCGCTTCTGCGAGCGAATACGCGACATCCAGCTCTAAATCCAATTCGCTTTTTATTTTTAGCGTGATGAGTTTTGAGAGTGTTTTGTTATCGTCAACGAGTAAAATTCTCTCTACTTTTGGTTTGTTTCCCATTTGGCCCCCTCATCAATCCGAAAGTTTATAGATCAAACGTCCGGCGTACTCCATATAGAGACTTTTTTTACGGGTTTCGATCGTACTGGCATTGGCAAAAATATGGCGGTCGATGATTTTATCGAGTTCCTCTTCATCATGCTGTTCCATCAACATCTGCTCCATTGCCGCCATTTTCGCGATGATCGAATCAAACTCGTCGCGTGCGATATCGGGGCTCACCTGTTTTACGATGTCCCAGTATTTCGATTCGGGAGTCCCTCCGAAAATATCGTTTTCATCTTCAAAAAGTGCGTCATACGATGCCATTGAGAAATCCTTTTTATTTAATCATGCCATTGTATTAAAATTCTTAAAAAATTTGTACCGTTTTTAGGGTTATTCCGATGAGTTCAGACTAAATTATCTCAATATAGGCACTTTAAAGATACTTTTGTAATAGAATGGCTTTTATGAATGCAAAAACACTGATTAAGCTATGTGATAAATGTTATTGGAATCCTCTTACACAGACCGTTAACGAAGATAATAACACGCTTGTATTGACATCGAATATGACCAAATTGCTCGCTATGCTAATCGATCACCACGATAAGCCCGTGAGCAGTGTCGATATTTTTTTCCATATCTGGGACGATTATGACAAAGAGTTCAACCCAAAAAATGTCCGTAATCTCATCAGTAGCCTCCGAAAAAGAGTCCCTTGCCTGATCATCAATAATTATTACGGAGGGCGTTATGTCCTCAAAAAATATCGTGATAATATCCCCGATATTACCGATTATGTTTTGGAAATTCTCGATCAAGCCAAAAACGGGGTGGTCATTTCGGACCCGAATTTGCCCGATAACCCTATCATCTTTGTCAATGAAGCGTTTACGGAACTCTTCGGCTATACCTCCGAAGAAGCGATCGGTCGAAATTGCCGTTTTTTACACGCTGAAGATCGGGATCAACTCTCTCTCAAAGAGATCAAATCGGCGATAAACAGCGAACGTGACATCACCGTGACGCTCCGCAATTACACCAAAGGGGGGGAACTGATTTTTAATGAGCTCACTATCAGCCCCATCTTTGACAAAAAAACAGAAAAGTTAAAATATTTTTTAGGTGTTCAGAAAAATGTGACCGCCATACAAAAGCTGATTCAACAAATCAAAAGGATGTTATAGACGATGGCAAAGAAGAAAGTGAGCAACGACTATACTAATCTAACCATAGTAGGTTTAGGTGCCAGTGCCGGAGGGTTTGAAGCACTCCAAAAATTTATTCAGAATATCGAGCCATCCAGTCGTATCACCTATGTTATTGTTCAACATCTCGATCCTAAGCAGCCGACGTTGCTGGGAACGCTTTTGGAGCGATTCTCCAAAATACCTATTATCGCCGTAAGTGATGGGCTTGAGCCTTTGGCGAACCATATTTACTATTGCCCTCCCAATTCGGATATAGTGATCGAAAAGGGGCATTTTAGACTTGTTGAACCTTCCATCAAACCCTATCCGAAACCCTCGGTCAATCGATTTTTAAAATCATTGGCGCAAGAGAAAAAAGAGAAAGCGATAGGGATCATCCTAAGCGGAACGGGAAGCGACGGTGCGGACGGGATTGTCGCTATCAAACAAGCCGGAGGTATCGCCCTCGCCGAAAACGAAGATGCCAAATATTTTTCGATGCCCAAAGCGGCTATCGACACCCACGCGGTCGATGCCGTGCTCCCCTCGGAGCTTTTGGCACAAGGTATCCCCTATGCCATCGACGATCCGAAATATTTTGATCGCCATTTTGATCTTTTAGACAACATTGACAAAGTGTTTCGTCTGTTGAACCAAAAAAGCGAAGTCGATTTTAGCGATTACAAAGAAAATACGATCCATCGCCGTTTAGAGCGGCGCATCATCGACACCAAATCAGAAAGTGTCAGTGATTATATCGATCTCTTGCAACGTTCACCCTCTGAGATTATGAAGCTCAAAAAAGAGCTTTTGATCATCGTTACCTCACTTTTTCGCGATAAAGAAGCATTCAGAGCGCTAGGGAGCGAAGTGGAGAATCTTTTGAGTGATAAGCTCGACAACCATCTACGGATTTGGGTTGCGGCATGTGCTACGGGTGATGAAGCGTACTCTTTGGCTATTGTCATCAGTGAACTGTTGAAAAAGATGGGAATCACTAAAAAAGTCACTATTTTCGCCACCGATGTCAGCGAAGAGGCCATCGATGAAGCACGCAGTCGAAATTTTAGCGAAGAAGAGGTCAGTGAGATAGATCCATTACTCCTCTCAACCTATTTTGTCGAAAAAAATCACCGATATACCCCGATCAAGCCGATACGGGACATGATCGTATTCTCAAAACACGACGTGATCAAAGATCCGCCGTTTTTGAATCTCGATTTGGTGAGCTGCCGCAATCTTCTGATCTATTTTAACTCCGAATTGCAACAGCGCGTTATCAGTATTTTTTCGTACGCACTGCGCTATCAGGGGCTGATGTTCTTAGGATTATCCGAAACCATCGGAAACTTAACCTCTATTTTTGCCATTATCGATAACAAACACAAAATCTATCGTAAATCGAATGATATGGGCAATATTGACATCGAAGCGCTCGCCTATTTTCAAAAAAAAGATTTTCAGCGCGGCTCACGAAAACTACGGGATGAAGTCAATGCGTTGGATGTAAACGGTTCGATCAATAATGCCGTAGCGGGATTTTTTGCCCAAAACGGTATCGTTGTTGACTCCAGCGGGGGGATTTTGTTTTTCAAAGGGGAGAATAAATATATCTCTCATCCCAGCGGTCTGGCTACAAACGACATCTATAAACAAGTCTCTGATTTTCTCCGGCTCGATTTACGGGCAACCCTCAATGAAGCGGTTAGAAATGAGCACGTCAGTGTCTCTAAAAAAATCCGTCTCTTACCCCTCACCGATGATAGAGTCTATATTACCATCACCGTATTTCCCCTGCCGCGCAACAAACTCGCTGAAAACAGCTATTTTATTACGTTTGAAGAGATCAATGAAACCGATCGTTCCGTTCTCCTCTCTCACCAAATGCAAGTACACGACATCAATGACGTCAATATTCTCGAAAATGAGCTAACCGCGCTTAAAGAACGTCTGCAAATTACCATTGAAGAACTGGAAACCTCGAACGAAGAGCTCCAAAGTACCAACGAAGAGTTGCAAAGTACCAACGAAGAGCTCCAAAGCACCAATGAAGAACTCGAAACGTCCAATGAAGAGCTCCAAAGTACCAACGAAGAGCTCCATACCGTTAATGATGAGCTAGAACATAAGAATAAAGAGCTGGCATTTGTGAACGAAGCACTGAACAAGGTGGTTGAAGTCATCAATACCGATGTTTTGATTTTGGATAAAAATCTTGACCTTTTCCTCCATACCAAAGGGATGGAGCGTTTTTTCCAAATCAACTACACCCATAAAATCAACCTAAGCGAAATCATTATCAATGCGTTGGTCTCGATCCCCGATCTTTTTGAAAACGTCAAAAACGTGGTTCAGCATAAAACGGAAGTTGAATACGATTTGATTATCGATAACCGTATTTTTTGGTTCCAGATCAAACCGATTAATTTCTCTACCGAAGATTTCGGGGTTATTATCGGCTTTACCGATAAAACCGATATTATCCGAAACCAAGAGCTGATGTTTCAACAATCAAAACTCGCCAGTATGGGAGAGATGATCGGAAATATCGCGCACCAATGGCGACAACCGCTCAACTCGCTTGCCCTCAATCTGTTCGCTATAGAGAAAAAAATCCATAAAGACAGTGTTAATAAAGAACTCTTTCACACGTTTGTGGAGGAGTCTCAAAAGACGATTCAGCACATGTCCACCACGATTGATGATTTTCGCGATTTTTTCAACCCGAACAAAGCGAAAAAGCTCTTTAAACTATCCTTTGTGATCGATAAAACCATCTCATTCGTCCATGACTCGTTTAAAAACTACAACATTTCCCTCTACAAAGAGAACGAGAGTGATCTGGAAATTTTCGGATATGAGAATGAATTTGCCCAAGTGCTCATCAACATTCTCAATAATTCCAAAGATGCCATCCTGCGCGATAATCGCAATAACGGGTTTATACGGATCGGAGTTACATGCCAAGAAAATACCGCTCTTGTTACCATCACCGATAACGGAGGCGGAGCATCCACTGAGATCATTGATCGGGCATTTGAGCCCTATTTTACAACCAAAGAGAAAAAAGAGGGGACAGGAATAGGATTGTATATGTCAAAAATGATCATCGAAAACAGTATGAACGGATCGATTCGCATGGAAGCGACTCCGGACGGTATGAAAACAGAAATCTCTTTGCAAGTACAACAAAATGCTTAAATCATTAATCTTGTTATATGTCGAAGACGATGAATCGACGGTACGATCTTTTATCAACGCATTCGACGATTACTTTAAAGAGGTGATCATCGCACGTACCGCCGAAGAGGGGATAGAACTTTGCGAAAAGCACTCTCCCCATATCATCATCACCGATTTACAGCTCCCTAAAATGAGTGGTTTGGAGATGATCGAGCAGCTACGCCATACACACCCTACTCTTCCGATTATCGTCAATTCTGCATTTAGCGATACCCATTTGCTCTTACGCAGTATCGCGTTGCGTGTCGATAACTACATACTCAAACCGACAGACCCTTATCAGCTTTTGAGTGTGTTGGAAAAAACAGCACGGATTATCACTCTCGAAAAGAGCCTCACGACCACACGTGAGATGATGCAAACCATGATAGACGGAATCCCCGATCCGATCTTGTATATTGAGCAAGATTACACGATTGCGCTGATGAATAAAGCGGCGAAAGATCAAGCAGAAGACTCGGTACTGCTCAATAAATGCTTTAATCTCGCAAAAAAAGATATGCCTGCTTGTTCGGAAGACGGAAGTGCATGTCCTATGAACAGTGTCAAGACAACCAAACAGCCGATTACCCTGCGTCATCTTCGCAAAGACAAAGAGGGAAACAAACGGCATGTTGAAGTCCACATGCGTCCCGTCTTAGATTCCGAGGGGGAGATAACCGCTTATTTGGAAATCACCCACGATATTACCGAATATCTCTCTATCCAAGATCAGCTGATGGCCGAGACTCAAAAACTTTCCCATATTTCAATGCATGATCCGCTGACCCACTTACCGAACAGACGCCTCTTGATGGATAGAATCGAACAAGCGATTCAACGTAAAAATCGATCAGGAGAAACATTCGGAATCTTTTTTATCGATTTGGACCATTTTAAAGAGATCAACGACTCTCTCGGTCATTCAAGCGGTGACAAACTGCTAATTGAAGTAGCTAAACGGATGAGACACGTTATCCGAAAAGGGGACACCCTATCCCGATTCGGAGGGGATGAGTTTGTCCTTATCATCGAAAACGGTATGGATATTGCCCATTTCAATAAAGTTGCCGCAAAAATCCAACAGCTCTTTCATGAGCCTTTTATCATCAACAATCACAAAATTTACAGTGCTTGCAGTATCGGCATTAGTCTGTTTCCTCAAGACGGCGAAAGCGCAGAACTTCTCCTCAGCAATGCGGACACGGCAATGTATGTATCAAAAAATGGGGGTCGCCATCAGTTTCAATTTTATACGCACACTATGACAAAAGTTGAAAATGAATATCTTCATATAGGGTGATTCATAAACTCTGATATAATGTTTGTAATGTTGCATTTACGGGATGAGTAATGACCCAAAAAAATTTTAAACTTATTTTTACCCTTTATTTTATCATCTTCGGTATTGTGATCACTCTGTTCAGTTCTTTTATCGGATATAACATACAGATGATCAATATCAAAGATCGAATCGATAAAAATGCCGAAGAGATCTCCTATATCCGAAAAATCAATATGCTCAAACCCGATATTGATAAAATGGGTTCTATCTTGATTGCCCTCAAAACGGACAAAGCCTTAGACACCTACCTCAAAACTCCCAATAACACCAATAAAGCGCATAGCCAAAACGTCTTTTACGCCATTGCCCTCTCCGATCACCTCATCATGCAAGCGCGATTTATCGATGCAACGGGAAAAGAGCAGATACGGATCGATCGGACCAATAGTTCCGCCTTACCGTTTATCGTCGATGATGCAAAACTCCAAGACAAAAGCGGACGGGATTATTTTCAGATCGTAAGCAAAATGAAACACGATACAATCTGGTACTCTAAAATCGATCTCAATATCGAACACGGCAAAATCGAAGTGCCCTACCGCCCCACCTATCGTATCGCAACACCGATTTACCGAGACGGGGTATTCAAAGGGATCGTAATCGTCAATATGCTAATGGATGAAGTGATTTCAAAAATAAGCAAATCAACGGTATTTGATCACTATATTATCGATAAAGAAGGGCATTTCATCCTCCATAGCGATGAGCGGTTTTCGTGGTCTAAATATACCCATTCAAACATAAGACTCGTGGACGTATTTCCGCTCGAAGCTTCCGCTATTCTCGCCGGTCAATCCAAAGGGGAGAGCTTTTACGCCTACAGCCTCGATGACATTTTACATAACGGTGAGGGGGTTCGTTTGATCCTCAAACCTAAACAAGAGTATATCGATGCCCTCTTGCGCTCCAATATCAAAGTATCTCTATTGGTCATTTTATTAAGCATCCTCCTCAGTATCCCCCTTGCCATGTATGCCTCTCTTGCTCCATCCAAACTACAAAAAGCGCTTGTAGCCTCCAACAACGATCTCAAACGCTTTGCCGACATCATCGATCAATACGTCGTAACCGCAACGACTAAAACCAACAGCATCATTACCGCCGTCAGCACCGCCTATGCGAAACTCTCAGGCTACTCTAAAGCTGAACTGATCGGACAAAAGGTCAATATACTCAAACACCCCTCTACCCCGAAAGAGATGTATCAGGAGTTATGGGACACGATCGAAAGAGGGGAAGAGTGGAAAGGGGAACTGCACAATAAGCACAAAAACGGAGAGTCGTATTGGATCGAACAGACCATCATCCCGATCAAAGACGAGCATAATACCCCCCTTTATTATATGTCGGTCGGAATCGACATCACGGCCAAAAAAGAGCTCGAAATTCTCTCTATGATGGATCGCTTAACGGGGATTGCCAACCGAAGAAAATTGGATGAATTTTTAGCTCAGGAGGCGGAACAAGCAAAACGCTACGATAGACCGCTCAGTTTGCTGATGATCGACATTGACCATTTCAAAGAGGTCAACGATACCTATGGACACCAAATCGGAGACTATACGCTCCAGAGCGTTGCTATGCTGCTCAAAGAGAATATCCGCCTCAGTGATTTTGTCGGAAGATTCGGAGGGGAAGAGTTTATGGTTATCTGTCCTGAGACGAACCACACCTCTGCAAGCACATTGGCTGAAAAACTCCGTCTCTCCATCGACCAGCATCCGTTCGAGACGATCAGACATACCACCATCAGTATCGGTATAGCGCAGTTACACCCTGATGAGAGTGTTTCGGATTGGGTTGATCGAGCGGACAAAGCGCTCTACCTCGCCAAACATGGGGGGAGAAATCGCGTCTGTTAACCGCTTGATCTCCCCTCTTCCTCAGTAGCACTGAACACGCAATCACCTCCTCCAATACGTTAACGACCGCTTTGCAACATTGTTGCGACACAAAAGAGAAATAATTAGGGTATTAAAACGGCTAAAAAGAGGAAAACAGCGATGAACAGTGATCCATTGATGATACAAAGCAATACTAAACTGTTAAAAGACATAGCTTTTGATATGACCGTTCTTCTGGTAGAAGACGACATAGAGATTCAACACCATCTGAAAAACTTTTTATCCCGTTTTTTCGGAAGAGTTGATACGGCGACCAATGGGATCGAAGCGCTGGATTTATACAATCTTCACCTCTATGATCTGGTCATTACCGATCTAACTATGCCATACATGGATGGTATCGAGTTCTCCGCCAACATCCGAAATATCAAAAACTCGCAGCATATTATTGTCGTTTCAGCCCATTCTGAAAGCGAAAAACTCATTAAACTGATCAACATCGGGGTAGAGGGTTTCATCCTCAAACCCGTTGACATACAGCAGGTTATCACCATGCTCCTCAAATCGTGCCAGTCGATATACGATCATAAAATGCTCCATTATTTTAATAATCTATTGGAACAAACCAATGCCGAACTACGTGAAAGCAATATGGAACTCGAATCTACCCTCAACAAGCTCGGTCGGCTTCGCGAAGAGTACCATAGCCTCGAAAACAGCACCTCCGATTTAGATGACCCTATGGAGGATGATCTACTCAAAAAAATTGACGAAATTGAACTATCTCTCACCCGATAATGCTACAACAAGAACAGCTCCTAAGCGATATTATTGAAGATACGATCAAAAAAGGCTCACCTATCATCGGGTGGGAGTATTCGGCAAACGGAAAAATCATTATCCTAAAACGCAACTGTGTCCCCCAATACTGCATCAACCTTTTTCAGGCTGCGGATATGTTGATCCATCAGTATAATTTAGTCAAAAACTACGCGCACATCTACACCCATTTAGAGAGTAAACCCCGATTTAACCCTATCGATACGGTCAAACCGTCTCCTAACACGGAAGAGAGTTTTGAGGCCAAAAGCATCTCGTTGTGTGATGCGATTTTATTTAACTCTTCACAACCGTTCAATACGGATACCCAAAATAAAATTTACAATGCACTGCATAAAGCCAACCGAGGAAATCCTGTCTCAAAAGACAATTTTCTCCTCCTACGAAGCAGAATGTCTGAATACTATTCGGGCAAAGCGCTCCTTGCCGCCAACATCGATGAAAAAGAAAAATTACGGAAAATTACCCGTTTTTTTGAAACGATGAAGTACAAAGATTTTCTTGAACTGTTTTAATCCTCGTGAAAATTGCAACACATTTGCCACACTAAACCTTTAGACTTTCACCATCACTACCTACCGTAAAAAGGAATACCATGCTCTCTAAAACTCTCCTTGCCGCCCTCTCATTAAGCGTATCGCTTTTAGCGTCGACTCCGATCAAAACGATCACTTTCGAAGGAAATGTCAAAGTCCCGACGAAAGTATTGCAAAAGAACATTCAGCACCATCTCGGAAAAGTTGCCGATACGAATGAACTCAATGCCATTATCACCGAGACGGAAGCCTACTACCGCAACCACAACTATGCCCTTGCGTTTGCAACCGTAGAATCGATGAACGATACAAACGGAACGCTCAAAGTCGTGATCGGAAAATACGCCGATTTTAATGCACGCTCCATCGCGGAAATGAAACGCCGAAAGGTTCAAGAGGGTTCTATCAACCAAATTTTCTTTGAGGGAAACGAAAAAATTTCAACCTACCGCCTGATGAAACTCATCGCCCCCTCACTCGGAAAAACAAATACAACGTCTAATCTGAATGACATTGCACTCAATGTCCAAAACTATTACCGACAACACCGTTATGAACTCGCTTATGCCCAAATCAAAAATATCGATGACAAAGGGGTGGTCACCGTCGAGATCAAAAAATACCCGAATTTCAAAGCGCTCTACGCACGTGAAAAGAAACAATCGTAAACAATGTCAATCAATAACACTTCTTTAGCCCCTATATTGAGCGATCTTTGCACGATGGGACAGAATATCACTATCCTATACGTCGAAGACAATGAGATGATTCGTGAAGAGTTTAGCCTCATTTTAAAACGTTTTTGCCCCCATGTCGATACCGCATCCGATGGTGAAGAGGGGCTACAGGCAGCGTTGAACACCCATTACGACCTCATCATCAGCGACATCGAAATGCCCAAACTAAGCGGGTTGGAAATGATTGAAGCGATCAAACAGCATATCCCTCATCAGGCGACGCTTCTTATCTCCGCACACCAAGAAGTCACAATGCTTCATCGCAGTGTGGAGCTGGGGGTGGATGGCTATTTGTTCAAGCCCGTCCAGCCTCAGCAAACACTCAAACTCCTCCATAAGATCATCTCCCACATCGAGCATGAAAAAGAAAATACCCATTATAAACTCCATCTCGAAGAGCTGATCGAGAGTAAAAACAATGAACTGATACAACTCTACCAAATCGATCGGATCACCCAACTCTATACGATGGGTCAGTTCGAGCACGACATTCTCAACGAAGAAAATCGCTCTCTCGTTTTATTCAAAATCAACGATTTCAAGAGTCTCAACGATTTTTACGGGTATGAAGTAGGCAACTCCATTCTCCGTCAAGGCGCCGATTTTTTACGGGACATGGTCTCGAGTCTCCCCAATGCGAAACTCTACCGTATCAGCGGAACCCATTTCGCCCTCTTGATCCCGATGGACAGTTACGATTTGGAGCGGTTTGCACGGCTGACGATCCATATGTTTGAAGAGCGTGAGATTCAGGTCGATAACGAGTTGATGTATCTTGAGATGACTATTGCGATTGTCGATCGAAAAGACGGAATCTCCCTCTCCAATGCCGATAAAGCGCTTCGCGAAGCCCAACGATCGGGAAAAGTGATCGTATATATGCATGATGAGAACAAAGAGCTCCTCCGATCGGCCAAATTCAAATGCCAAGATGACATCAAACGGGCATTGAAAGAAGGGCGTTTTTGCCCGTACTACCAACCCATAATCGATAATGAAACCCAAAAAATTGTCAAATATGAGGCACTGGCACGTTTGATCCTCTCCGATGGGGAAGTGATAGGTCCCGCACATTTTTTACCGATTGCCAAAGAGACCAAAACCTATCATCAAATCAGCCAAATGATCATCCAAAAAGCGATGCACGATTTCGAAAGTTCCGAATGCCGTGTCAGTATCAACCTCTCGATCGAAGATATTAAACACCCCTCAACCCGCAGTTTCCTGTTCAATAAAATCGAATCCTTCCCCGAACCTGAACGGTTGGTCTTTGAACTGCTCGAATCCGAGGGGATCGACTCTTACGATGAATTGGGAGAATTTTTTAACCGGCTCAAATCGTACGGGTGCAAGATCGCCATCGACGATTTCGGCTCAGGATACTCCAACTTTGAGCATCTGGCTAAACTCAATATCGATTATATTAAAATCGACGGTTCTTTGATCGTCAATATCGACCATGCCTACCTCTCCCAGACCATCGTCGAAATGGTGGCATCGTTCGCACAGAAGATCAATGTCAAAACCGTCGCCGAATTCGTCGGAAATCGCTCGGTTGAGTCGATGATCGTCTCCATGGGGGTTACCGAATCACAAGGCTATCTCTTCGGAGCTCCGATTCCGTTTAACCCTTCCATGCGTTTTATCCAATCTCTGTGAGAGTTGAGCTATAATAATCCAACCTCAGATAAAGAGTTCAAAATGATGAATGCAATCGCCCTCTTAAAAGAGCTTTCACATGAAAAGAATCTCCTTATTGTAGAAGATGACCCTAATGTTTTAGAGAGTTTAGAGCGCCTTTTATCGCATTTTTTCAACACGATTTATAAAGCCTCCAGCCTCGGTGAAGCGATCGATTCGTGCAAACAGCTGCGAGATGCTTCCCTCCCGTTTATCATCATTAGCGATATTCATTTGGGTCAAGACAACGGTATCGATCTCATCCGTCAAATCAAACAAAACAATCCGAGTCAAAAAGTAATCGCCATCTCAGGAACCGAAGATCGCGATATATTTATCGAATCGATCCGCTACGGAGTTGACCGTTTCGTCCTAAAACCCATCGATCAAACCAATCTATTCAATGCACTGATAACCCTGCTTCAGCAAATCAACTACGATTGCGAGCTCGAAGCTTCCCAAAAACTGCTCAAAGATTCCAAAGAGTATGCCCTCAGACTGCTCGATGAGCAAGATCAATTTTTAAAAAATGCGATCCATGAGATCCATACCCCCCTCTCCGTCATCATCACCAATATCGATCTACTCCGTATGGACGGCATCGATAACGAATACCTCAATGCGATCGAAGCGGGATCGAGGATCATCCAAAACAGCTACGAAGATATGACCTATCTGATGAAGCGTGACCGCGTCCCCGATCACCACAGCACTATTGATTTGGTCGGATTTATCCGTGAACGTGTCCGCTATTTCACCTGTATCGCAGAGGTCAACGAACTCTCGTTCTCCATTCGAATCGGACAGCCGAACCTCCCTCTCATCCGGTTTAATGAGCTCAAACTCTCCCGTCTGGTTGACAATACCCTCTCCAATGCGATCAAATACTCTTTCCGTCCGAGTGAGATCAATGTGACGGTGGGGATTCGCAAAGATAACCTCTTTTTTGAAGTTCGCAATCACGGACCGTTGATCCAAGACAAAAAGAAAATATTTGAACGTTTCCACCGCGAATCGGAACACAAAGGGGGATACGGGTTGGGACTGAGCATCGTTTCTCAAATATGCGATGAGGAGAACATCGACATCGAGATTTCTTCCACGGCGGTTCGGGGAACGGCATTTCGGTACATCTTTAAAAATGCGACGCTCTTGCAACACAATTCTTCTACAATGACGCTACTAAACCAAAATGGAGCGATGGAGTGAAAATTCTCCTTCTTGAAGATGAATTTATGTTGGCGCGTTCCATCCGAACCTACCTCCTATCCCGTGGCCATTTTGTCGATCATTACGACAACGGTCAAGAGGTCTTGGAGCTGATCGATTCCCAAAGCCACGAATTCTATATTCTCGACATCAACACCCCCCTCGTCGGAGGGTTAGAGTGTCTCAAAGCCATCGCCGCAAAATACCCTAATACCCCGAAAATCATTATCAGTGCCTATCACGACGTCGAGTATATTTCCGACGCTTTTTCCCTAGGATGCAGCGATTATCTGAAAAAACCGTTCAACCTCAAAGAGCTCGATATTCGGATTTCGCATCTCACCAGCCAAGTACAGCAGAGCGCAAAACCCCAATACGATCCGATTATCCATCTGAGCGAACATTACACCTTTAACAAAGAGAGCAATTTCCTCTTTTATGACGGTGTCATCCAAAAATTTACCAAACGGGAACTCTCCTTGATCACGATGTTCGTCAGCAATCTGGGGCAGATCATGACGGATGAGAGCATCCGATCCTTCGTATGGGACGGTGAAGAGGCTGAACCTTCGACGATACGATCGTTGGTGAATCGGGTACGGAACAAACTCAAAGAAGAGTTGATCGAAAACATCCGCGGATTCGGCTATACGATGAAAAGGCTCTAACGTGTCGAATCAGATCCAGCAGCTCAAAGAAGGCGCAGAAGCCCGCAGTGTACTCATCATCGATGATGACATGGAGCTTTCTGAATCGCTGAGTCGGATACTGCACGTCTTTTTCAAAGAGTGCGTCATCGCCACCGACGGAGAAGAGGCCTACCAAATCTATCGTTCACGTGTGGAAGAAGGGAATTCGTTCACACTGGTCATCAGCGATCTAGAGCTTCCTAAGATGGGGGGACTTCGCCTCATCAAACAGATCCGAGCACTCAGTACGCATCAGCCTATTTTGATCCTTTCGGCGCATGATGAGGCTGAATATATGGCCGAAGCGATACGTCTGGATGTGGAGGGGTATCTGATAAAGCCCCTATCGATGCCGAAACTCTTTGAGAGTCTGGAGAAAATATTTACCCAGCCCTCCCAAAACGGAACCGTTGTCTCATTCGATAACGATCCGGTGACGGGGTGGAAAAGCTTCCAAGAGCTTGCCGATCGGATCCAAACACTCGAGTCTCCCCCTTTTACCCTTTTACGGATTCGGGTCAATCATCTGAGCAATATATTTAAATTCGTAGGGGACGTATTCGCGAATGAGTATATCAGTGAACTCTCCGCTCTCCTGCAAAGTATCTCACAGGAGGGAAAAGGGGATTTTTACCGCATCGGAGTCGATGAGTTTTGCCTCGTATTAGAGGGGGAAGTGATCGAGCAAGCTAGCAATATCGCATCAAGTATGATCTCCATAGCCCGTTATTTTCATACTTCGGAGAAAGGGATTGTCCTAAATTCGAGTCTCTCTATCGGTATCGCCTACGGCAAAGATCATATATTGTTCAACTCCAAACTGGCACTGGATATGATTCCCGATCGTATCGGAGGGGGCTACAACGTCTACTCCCTAAGTGAACAGAACCAAGACTCTACCCACATGAAAAGCCGTGAAATTCTCCGGATGATTTTCGATGCCCTCCACGAAGAGAACATCGTACCGTTTTTCGCACCGGTACGATGGAGTGAAGATCATGAGATATGCGGCTACGAGAGCGTTGTCAAGATTCGCAAAGATGATCGCCTCTACGGTTCGGAAACCTTTCGTTCCATCGCGCTGGATATGGGTCAGATGGGGATGATAACCCGTTCTATCATACGCCGTATCTTTGAACTGAGCCGTGTATTAACCCCGAATAAACCGATTTTCTTGACCCTGAGTGCCATTGAACTGAGCGATGAATCCCTCTTAACGTATATCCATTTTTGGGCTCAACGAAACAACATAAGCCCCTCGTATATCTGTTTTCATATCGTCGACGGGCTAAAAATACTCCAAAACAGTACCCTTTTAAATCATGTTAAAACGCTTCAGATGAACGGTTTCAAAATCATGCTCAGTCAATTTGGGATCGGGGAGTTTAATCTTTTGACACTCCTCTCCCTCCGCCCCGATTTCATCAAATTGCATCCTGAGCTTATTGCGCAGTCTGATAATGCGGATATACGTTTTATCCTCTCAAAAATGGTCGAAATCGCGCATCATATAGGAGCGCAGTGCATTGCACAAGCGATAAACGACGAGCACCGCCTAGAATGGATCAAAGATGCGAATATTGATGCCTTCAGCGGATCTCTTGCCGGAAATATTTTTGAGGTAACCCATGAACACTGATCTCCCACTCATCCTTCATCTGTATGAGGGAACTGCCTCTTTTTCCCCAGATGAGAGTTTAAAGAGTTTCTTTTCTCTCGAATCAGCCCTATACACTCCTCAAATCGACCCGCATGAACTGCTGGTTGCGATTATATTAGAGACAAAAACATTTGAAAAGCACCATTTAGAGAGTATTCGGCATCTTCACGCATTAGGTAAAAATATTATCTTGGTGGCTATCTGCGAAGGCTCTGAAGAGTATCTCCGCTCAGCTTCACTCATCACCCGATGCGTCACGTTTCCTCCCCATACGCAATCTAAATCGCTTTGTACGATGATCCTCCCCATGCTCCGCGAACATGTCGATTCACTGCGCTACATGGAAGCACTCAAACTACGTTCCCACCGTTCAGGAATGGTCGATTCGCTCAATGTGGTCGCCCACCAGTGGCGACAGCCCATCAATCTCATCAGCATGGAAGCGATTAACCTCTCTATCCAATCAACTCTCGAAGAGTGCGTCCCCTCCCCCTCTATCAAAAAGAGTACTCAGATGATTTCAGAACAATCCCAGCGGATGGCTGAAATCTTAAAAAATGTCCTCAACATGGGAAAAACACACCGAGGAAGAGAGCCTTTCTCTATCAATGCGATGTTAGAGAGGGTAGGACTTTTTTTTAACGATCAACTACAGCGTGAGCGTATCGGATACCAAACACTCCCCCTCGAAGAGGATAAATTCCTCCACGGCTATGCCAGCGATTTGGAAGAGGTATTGGTCAATCTTATCGCCAATGCCAAAGATGCATTCAAAACCTCTCCCCTCGAATACCAAAAATCGATCACCATCGAAGCGACCTATTCTCCTACGGAGATTCTTTTCCATATCAAAGATAACGCCGGAGGAATCCCCGAATCGATACGGGAGAAAATCTTTGAGCCCCATTTTTCGACCAAAGGGCAAGGAGAAGGGTTCGGAATCGGGCTCCATATCGCTCGCCTCATCATCACTCAGGAGTTCAAAGGGAACCTCACCTTCTGCGTATCGGATCATGAGACGGTATTCACCATCACACTCCCTCGCAATGATGCCAGCCAGCTAACCTTTATCTACTCATAACATCCGTTTTATTTGGCGGCTGACTCATTCAACATCGAATCCAAATGGATAAACAATTCACTTGATGCATTCTCCATACGGCTGAATTTGTCAATAATCACATCGCGATTATCCCCTAAATGCTCCATATCTTTGATCGTATCCCGAATCTCACCCACAATGGTATGAACCTCTTGGTGAGGTTTGAGCATCTTTTGATACGAATCGAACCGACCGAAATGGATTTTCCCCGCATCGCCCTCATACCATTGTCCCAAACGACAATTATGATGATCGACATGGCTGCCGCTGATTTGACGGGTAAAGATAGTGTTGTAGGTTCCATTTTTGAAAAGCATATGATCGATCTTCGCCAAAATGACAAACGCCGTCGATTCAATATCGCGCACAACCGAAGCCGTTTTGAGGGCATCCATATTCAAAAGATGAATGGTTTCGTCAAACTTTTGAATCAATGCACTCGAACGCACCGCAATTTCATTGATCGACTCTGAGCCCGACTGTATGGAGGCCGTCTCTTGTTGAAGCGTTTGGATCGCGATCGAAATCTCTCCTGTCGCACTTTGGGTTTTTTCCGCCAATTTTCTCACCTCATCGGCAACGACGGCAAACCCTCGTCCGTGTTCGCCGGCGCGTGCCGCTTCGATGGCCGCATTGAGTGCCAGAAGATTAGTCTGATCGGCGATGTCTTTGATCAGATTGACCACCGAATTAATGTCATTGGCACGACCGCTGAGGGCATTGATAGCTCCGTTAGAATCGGCGACCAACTCGCTCAATGACGAAAGATTTTTACTTACCTCTCCGATTTCGTCTACCGTTTCAGAAGAGTGCGACGCCGTATTTTGAGAAATCGATGCGATATTGGAGAGATTACTTAGTGTTGTGACCAAATCCTTTTGGATCACGTCCAATCCTCCGGTCGAGCGGCTGATTTCGGAGAGTTTACTGTCGAGTTCGGAGAGTTTTAAGGCTTCATGGCTTGCTCTCATTTTCACGACGTTTTGATTGATATACTCCGCAGAGCGTTTAAACGTCCCTTTGAGTCCGGAATCTTGAACGGTACGGTAGTAGCGATCTTGGCTCAACGCTTCGATAACGGCATAGGTATCGCGCATATAGACTTCGAGCTGATCGATCATGTTGTTGGTATTCCAGCACAATGCACGCAATTCTCCGTGTTCATCGACGTTCGTAATCCGAGACTCCATATGCCCCATCTCGATCTCTTTCATCGTTTCGGCTACGTTGTGTATCGTCGCTTGCACTTTGCGGATGTTGACAAAGATAGCCCAAGCGATCGCAAAATTGACCAGATTCAACACCCGAATCCAGTCAAACCCGATCGTAATAACCTCAACGATCAACGCGACCATAAAAACAATGATCGAAACGATATTAAGATACTGGAGTTTAGAGAGAGAGGATAAATTCATCATAAGAGACCTTTCGCTGATTTAAAAAGTGCGTCAATGTCTCGATACCGGCGCGAATCCCTCCGCGTTTCTCCGCTTCAAGAAGCGAACGGTAAATAGGTTTAATCTGTTCCAATATGGCTGGGGAGGGTTTACGGCGGACAGAGTGATAGGCGATCAATTCGTTTTGATCGTTCATACTCGGAGTGATATGGGCCATGACCCAGTAATAATTATCTTGCTTGGTTTTATTGATGACGTAGGCGAACACCTCTTCTTTGTTTTTAATCTTCTCCCACAAAAATTTAAAAACACTCGCAGGCATCTCAGGGTGTCGAAGGATATTATGCGGCTGACCGAGAAGCTCAGACTCACTGAATCCGGACATTTCGATAAATACTTCGTTGCCGTAGATAATTTTCCCACTCAAATCGGTTTTAGAGACGATAAAATCTTTTTCGTCGAATGTCAGCTCCATTCCAGCCATATTCTCTCACTTTAAAATATTTGGCGATAGTATGAATGGTTAATGTTGCAATTGTGTGGCAATTTTATGTTTTTGGAATCTATATAACCTTTTTAGGAAGGCGTATCGTAAAACACACCCCATTTTCGATATTTTCGACATCGATGCTTCCGTTTAGATGCTTCTCGATAATCGTTTTCGACATATACAGCCCCAATCCCGTCCCTGCTTTCTCATCTTTCGTCGAAAAATAGGGGTCAAATATACGCGGGAGTATATCGGTGCCGATGGTTCCTCCGTTGTTGCATATCTGTGTCACCACCTCATCCTCTTCATCATAAACCTGAATCGAAATAGCTCCGTTGAATGTCAGATTGCTCACCAGTGCCTCTTTGGCATTGTTCAAAATATTGATAAAGACCTGCAGCAGTTCCCGTGAGTAGGTTTCGATTATCTCGTCGGAATCATTATGGATCTCCAAAGAAATAGCATGATTATTCAAACTCGCACCGATCATCGCTTCGGCTTCTTTCACCGTTTCGATGATTCGAATCGACTCCTTCTCTTTGTTCGGACGGAAAAAGTCACGGAATAACTCGATGGTTTGAGAGAGATAGTTGACAACCCCCAAAATGTCCTCTCCAATTTTTTTGCATGCTTCGGGTTCAAGTTCTTCGAGATCAATATCGATCAGCATATTATTCACACTCATCGATATGGTACTCAGAGGCTGACGCCATTGATGGGCGATCATCCCGATCATCTCCCCCATCGCCGCATGACGCGATTGTGCGATCATCATCTCCTTCGTCTTTTGTATCTCTTCGAGCATTTGCTGACGCTGGGTAATATCGGTATGAAACCCGACCATCCGAATCGGCTTCTTCTCCTCATCGTAGATCACCTGCCCCCGATCAAGATTCCAGATATAGTGCCCCTCTTTGTGCCGTAGACGGTGGATGTTCTCATACACTATTTCAGGGTTGGCTATACTTGTCTCGATTGCTTCTTCCGCATCTTTGAGATCATCAGGGTGGACGAGTGAACTCCATGTTTCCAACCTATTCGGAAGCTCTTCATCTCGGTATCCCAACATCGTTTTCCAACGCGGGGAAAAGTAGATTTCATTGGTGATGAGATTCCAGTCCCATAGTCCGTCGCGGGATCCGCTGATCGCGAGATCAAACCTCTCGCGTGCACATTCGAGTTCGGTGATGTCGTTTAGGATCAGTACATAGCCCGAAAACTTTCCGCTCACATCGTCCAACGGGCGGATAAAGACATCGTAAATCGTTCTGCTCCCGTCAACCCTCTTTTTGTCATACGTAAAACGGTACTTCTCCCGATCACCCAAATTACCGATCGCATCAAAGATCCACTCGGGCGTTGATACCGTTTTATGCTTCATATAGTAATAATGACCGCTGGATTGCCGTTGGTCGAACAGCACTTCGCTCGCACTTTGATTGTAGTTGGTAATCACTCCGAACGAATCGAGTAAAACAGCCCCCGACGAGAACGAATCAAACACCGTCAAATAGAGATTTTTTTCGTTGGTGAGATGGAGATTTTGCTCAGAGAGTTCATGGATCTGCTCTTCCGAACTTCGCCCGTGCCATTCGATCGAGTAGGCGATTTCGACACGGTCAAAAAACTGCCGAACATACTCATAATAAAACTTCGGATCATCGAACAGCGCTTTGTTCTCTTCGATCAAATCGTGATAGGTTTGGCGATAGTACTTGAACAGCGAGATAAACATCGCGAAATTGACCCCGCGACTACGATGACGCCGTGCTTCGAGTAACCCGAACTGAGATGCGGGATCGTCGTTAAAATGCTCATCCGGAGTGAGAGAGGGGGGAGTAGGATAGCGTTGGATCAGTAACTCAAGCGAATCGGTCAACCCGACTATCGAGATTCGCCATGCTTCCAAAAGAGTCGATGTATAGCGGGTATAGCCGTTCGTTTTGGCGTAGTTGAGTATCCGCTCCATCAACCATGATTCATTCTCCCGCAGCCATGCGATAAAGCGCGGGTGAGAATCGATTCTCATGATTTATCCAATCCATAGAGTTTTTCACACTGCTCTGCTCCACCATCAACATTTTCAAACCACTCTAAAAATCGAGTCGCATTTTCCCCGTGAAACAGCGATCCGTGCTGAGGGGCGATCGTAGCGACATCGCATCGGCGAACGCACTCGACCCACGCACGGCAAAAACGGTTAGCCGCCATATAACGACTATGAAACCCTTCCAAAAACGGCCGATGTTCCTCGAAATCATCCACCTTTTTGTTGAGATTCTGAGGAGACGCGATAGCCGCTCCGATGTCTCCTGAAAAGAGGATTTTGGAGCGGCTGTCATAGAGCGAAAAGTTCCCCGGAGAGTGCAAAAAGTGGGCAGGGATAAACTGCAAATAATCCGCTCCGAACGAGATTTTTCCCCCGTGATCTTCCAACCCGACGATACGATTCATATCCATGAGTCCATAATGCCCCATAAACCGTACCCAGAGGTTAGAAATCACCAACTTAGCCGAGGTGGCGACGCTCCATTGCGCAATCCCTCCGGCGACATCGGGATCTTGGTGGGAGAAAAAGATGTATTTGATCTTTTGCGGATCGATATGGCGTGAAATCGCTTCATAAAGTTCACTAAAGATCGCTTCGCTCCCCGGATCGATCAATACCGCACTGTCGTTTTGAACGATCAAAAACTGATTGACCGACAATGAGTGCTCGGCATGCTCTTCATCTTCGAGACTGAACATAACGCATTTATGATGCGCGTCGTCAAATAGGATCGTTTCATTTTTCATACTGTATTCCTTTAAATTCCCGAATTAACACCATTTGCCGTTTGGCGATATAGTCGATCATCCCTTTTTTCCCCTCGTCATGAAGATTAAATACAAATACCACTTCGAAACGGCGATTCACCTCATCGATTCGAAACACCTCTGCCGTTGTATTGATGATGATCGGACGACTCGCGGTCGTAAGTACTATATCCAAAATCACCGAATGTTTCACCGCGAAACCGGCGGGCAAGGAGAAAAGCTGAACTCTCATCCCACTGATAGAAACATCCATAATCTCTAATTCGGCATCGAATCGCCGCTCTTCGTACAGCATCGTCACCGCAATGTTGTTATCCGGAGTGACCCGTATCGACTCCCTCCGCGCGGGAGAGGTCGGCACCAGACGGTATTGACTAAAAAGGACGTATTGCTCCCCCAAATCGATCTGTCTTATCCCCTCTGCCAAGATCGTCATAGGGAAAAGCTCGGACGTGAGGTAAAACATTTTCTCATACTGCATCGCTTTGAGCTGCACGTAGGCGCTCTTGATGCTCACCGTTTTCCCCTCGATGCTCTCGACGATACCGTCATTGACGATACTAAGCCCTTTGTAGAGATTATGGACTTTCATTTTCGCACTGCTGCGCATCGCCATCTCCAACAATGCACGTACCGTCTTCTCATCTTTGATCAGCGATTCGCGCTCAGTCGCATTGCTGTCATAGAGTTTCAATAGCCCCAGTTCGGTCACGTCATTCAGTGACAAAACCGCATACCCATCTTTCTCGGGAACGCTTTGATACGTGAGGATAAAATGGTGCGACACCTCCTCTTGATCGGCTATCTTGACGTTAAAGAGCCGCTTAGGGTGGGCGGATATATGCTCAAACCATTTCATCGTCCCATGATCGTAGACGAAGCTCTTGTGTTCGAGGAGAACCTCACCGAATGTTTGAAACCGCTTCCGAAGCGCTTCGATATTTTTGACACCGAAAAAATCGAGGGTGGGCTGATTGGCGATCACTACATTGCGTTCATGCAGCAAAATGACGAGATTGTTTTGGTAGTTGAAAACGGCATGGAGATTCGCATTAAATATTTTGCGGTGGAACGCCTCGACCAACATCTCGGAACAGCGGGTAAACGTCTCGATCAGATTATCGATTTTGAGCGGTTTGATGAGATAATCAAACACTCCGATTTTGATCGACTGATGGAGGAAATCGCGTTCATCGTGCGCCGTTGTGATGATGATAAGCACATCGGGATCGATCTCATGAATCGCTTCGGACATTTTAAGCCCGTCCATTTTAGGCATATTGATGTCGGTGATAACGATCGCGGGACGATGCTTCTCGAACAGCGCCAGCCCCTCTTCCCCGTCATATCCTGAGATGACGTTATCGAAAAACTTTTTAAACAGCACCGTCGCCTGAGCGTTCAGCCCTCTATTGTCTTCGACATACAAAAGCGGATAGGTATGCAAATTAGCCCGAAGCTGTTTTAAAACATTCGGATCGCCCATCTATTCTCCTTTGTAATATGGCATAGAGTAACGAAAAACATCTTAAATTTAAAGTATACTAACCCTATCGATTATAATCATGAGGATAAGTGTATGACCTTTTCACCCGAACAACTCCAGAACATCAAAACATCGAGCGAAATCTACCGTAGCGAAGTCAACCGTATCAACGAGCTGATCAATGCACCCCAAAGCGAAGATCGCCTTGACAAACTCTATCTTCTGCGCACCATCGCCACTATCGAGCACGGCAAGCGTATCGGATTGTTTGATGACAAAAACAGTGACGAATATCTCGAAGCGCTGGGGCGTGAAGTGAGCAAACATTTCCCTGAAAAAGATGACGAAGAGCTGTTTGACGATCTCGCTATTTTGGACGACGACCTCCACAACCGTCTCTTCTCCAGCACGGAAAAAGAGAAAAATATCCTCTTAAAAGCGTTGGGATTAACCCTCTAGGGAGCCTGCCATGAAAACCCTCTACCTCATCCGTCACGCCAAATCGGACTGGAGCGATGAGTCACTCAGCGATTTTGATCGCCCCCTCAACAAACGGGGGATGAAAGACGCTCCGCTGATGGGTTCACATCTCGCAAACAAAGCTATCCGTCCCGACCTCATCATCTCCAGCCCCGCTCTACGCGCCAAAACCACCGCACTCACTATTGCCCAAGCCCTCTCTTATCCTCACGAATCGATCCACTACGATCATACTCTCTATGCGTGTACTATGGAGACGATCCTCTCCGTCATCCGTGATGTATCTCCGAGTGTCGATACCCTTTTTGTCTTCGGACATAACCCTGAGTTTACCGAATGTGCCAACTTTATCACGGGCGGCGATATAGAGAATATCCCTACGTGCGGAGTAGTGGAGATGCGGTTACTAAAAGATGATTGGAAGAGTATCGGAGAAAATTCGGCGGAACTAAGAGGGTTTGATTTTCCGAAGAAATATCGGTGAATATAATAAAATTATCTCTGTTCAATAATCTTTTAATAATATATTGGTAATAATCAGGGGCGAAGTAAAAAATGAAATTAGTGTTTAACAACAAGTGTTTCGTTATCTATCATGTAGCGTGTCAATAGTGAGTTCAAGAAGTTTACGCTTCGTTCGCTATCCATGCACGAATATGAAAAAGACGGCGTTGATATTTCAAATACTATTTTTTTAGCCTTTGTAAATGAGATGTATTCAAACTCCCTATTCGTGTATTCGATATAAACATCGTTTTTGAGTATTTCGATGCAAAGTATATTTTTAACCATATAGGTAATAATTCCCTTTATATTGCAAATTATAGGTAAATATTACCTCTTTGTCAAGTTTATTATAAAAGAAAAGTGCAGATGACGAAAAAAGAGCTAGCAGAACGTATCGATGTTGATCCAAAAACATTAAGAAATTGGGAAACAACCAAACCTGAGCTAATGAAATTGATCTATTTAGGACTTGCTACAGAAAAATATATTTCAAACGTTGAGCAATACGTACAAAAAACTCAAAAAAGTCCTAAGCATTAGTTCATGTTAAATTCTAATAAATTATCCATTCATGAGTCAGCAGAAAAAGCATTAGAAGCACTAGGTAAAGAATCAGAGTATATCGATATTTATCATTACATAATTGAAAATAGTTTATTCGATTTTGGTGCAAAAAAAGAAAAGCATGAACATGTATTGAGAAAAATTTTAGAGCGCAAATGTATCAATTCAAATTTATCCTATAAAACTAAAGAACTTCTTTTTTATAAAAAAAATAACAAATATGGATTATTGAAATGGCTAAATGCCCAAGAGATAAAAGCTTTTTCTATACAAAGTGATAAAGATTTATTCATACAAAAAGAGTTAGAAAGCCTCAAAGAACAATTGTATCAATCAAAATTAGATATCGAAAAGTTAAACACTATCAATTTTAATACAAAAAATTTCAACGAAAAATTTGATCAATTTCAAAAGCTACACAATGAAAACGAACTTCACAATAGTGAAATGAAAACTTTGTTTGATAAGTTTAATTTTGAAAAAGAAAAAGTTCAAGCTCTACTTGATGATTTAAAAGAAAATAAACACCAACTCAATGTAGCAAAATTAGATAAAGGGTTTACCTCTTTATTGTTGAAGAAAGAAAAAGAAGGGGAAAAGGTTCTATCTCTTTTGAGAATATTCGGCGGATTAATTTTAACTGTTCCATTGTTAAGTTTTTCTCTTGTTATTACTCATTTTACGATTAGCATAGCTATGGCTATACCATTGTTAACAATTGAAATATTTTTGGTTTATTATTTTAGAATTTTTCTACACAATTACAATTCGATAGAAGAGCAAATTCTCCAACTAGAAAATAAATCGTCACTTCTGCAATTTATCTCAGACTACATGGAATACAAACAAGATAATGAAGTTAAATCGGATGATATAGCAAAATTTGAAGATATTATCTTTAGTAAGATTTCACCCAATATGAAAACGATTCCGACTTCGCCTGATCTAATTTCACTTGTTGAAAAAATTGCGAAAATTATTAAGAAGTAGGTAGAAATGGAATATAAACTAAATTTTGTTGAGTTTAAAAAAGATTTTTCTAGTGATGTAGATTCAACTTCTGGAATATATCAAATTGTAGCTTTACCTTTTTCTGAAAGAACATGTGATAATAATGTAGACATTCTAAAAGGATACGTAGATTATTGTCAAAATTTTTTTCTTCACTCTTGGGAAGATAAGGTAACTTCAACAACACAATATAAAAATAGAAGTTTAATAATCGATTTAAACGATTGTCAAACCACCCATATTGATAAATCAACTAACTACATTGAAAATGAGGGAAAGCAAAATTTACATTCTTTTTTTCTTGATTTTTTACCTTTCTTACCCTCTTTATATATTGGAATTGCAGAAGATTTAAAATCAAGATTTCTTCAACACACAAACATAAATGATGATAAGAGTACAATATATAAATTAACAAATAATAGAGAGTATGAGGCATTTAAGCATTGTAAAAAATATTTTATTTGGAAAGAAATTCCAAATAGAAATTTAGATACATTTAATACAAAATATCGAGATGTTTTAGAAGAATTTGAAAGAGTAATGATCCAGACAAAAAAACCGCTTATTAATAAAGTAAAAAGGAAATAAAATGAGTTTAAAAAAAGTTGAAAAAATGGTTGATTATTTATGTCATAAAGCTCAATTCACCAATGTTACATACTACATGACAAGCTTTAGTCTTGATGAAGCTGCTGATGGATTACACTATGAAAGTGAAGTTATTGATGGTGGCTCATTTGCTGAAAGAATGCAAAGAAAAATTAATATAGAAAGGGCAGAAAAAGAAATCTTAAATGATTATCTTTTAAAAGATGGGACGCGTTTTTTTAATGCGATTGTCGCAACTTTTATACCAAATGTTGAAGACGATGAAGGATTCTTAATTGAAGAAGAGTTAGGAATGGATTTTGTCAAATTAAGTGTTAAAAAAGACATTAAAAAATTCGTCTTAGATGGGCAACATCGATTATATGCCCTACGTAAACTCCGAGAAATACTCATTCAGCAACAAAAACAAGACAATGATCTAAAAAACATAAGAATACCAATTATTTTCATTGTGTATAGTGAACTGAACAATACTTTAGAACAAAAAGATAAAATAAGAGAACAAATCATAAGAGAAACAAGAACTGTTTTCACATCTCTAAATAAAACTGCAAAACCGATAGATAAATATACTGCGCTAATAACAGATGATGGAGATTTATCTGCTGTATCTGCAAGAAAACTATTAGAAGAAAATTTATTAGATGAAAATTATATTAAATGGTCAATTCCAAGTAGTTCATTAGGACAAACAGACCCCTATTTTACAACGCTTAGTATCATCAATGACTTTTTTGATATATGTGAATCAAATTTTAATGAGTCAATAGATAGTACTTTAAAATATGAAGATCGAATGTCAAAAGTTAATGAATTATATTTTGATTTTGTTGAAGAACTTGGATTTGTTCCAAGTAAATTAATAATAGATTTTTTTAATGAAATTTCTTTTTTCTTCAATTGGAAAAAAAACATATCTGCCTTAGGAATTGTTTTGCCGAAACAACCCGAATTACCTAATTTATCAGCAGATCAAAAATCAAATGTTAAACAATGGAGGCAATCAAACGTATTAGCAACTGTTGTAGGGCAAAAAGCTCTTTTTGGTGCTATAGTTTTATCTTATAATAAAATGGGTACAACTACAGAAGAAAAAAATACAAATATATTTAAAAGAATTAATATTCTTTTAGAATTGAAATTTTTTGATCGCAATGATAAAATTTGGGAGTCCATACTAGTTCGTAATGATAAAAATAGAAGTATGATAACTAAAACTTCAAATATCTTTTATGCTGAAAGACTCATTGAGCTTATTCTTACATTAGCATCAAATTCAATTGAAAATTTTTCAAAAGATGTCTATTATGAATTGGGAACGGATAGATTGGATGGACATCTTAATAAATATATAGACTTATTATCTAAAAATCTTGCAACCTAAAATCAAAAATATTGATAGCGTTCAAAGCGTGCTTTGCAATTTCAAAACCTTATCTTCAAGCTCATCAAGTTTTTCATTGCAGATGTCATAGATGGTTTCAGCATCGATGTCAATGTAATGATGGGTGAGGATTTCTCGTGTTTTGATGATTTTGCTCCAGTAGGTTTTGTCGGCTACTTGGAGTAAAAAATCCCCCTCTTTTTTGTCGATGTTTTTGAGAGCTTCGCCGATAGACTGAAGTCTCATAGATATAGCATCAAGTCTCATAAGCCCCTCATGATCGGCTAAAAAGTCATCACTTGAGTGTATGGGTACAAATCGCTCTTTAATGAGATGCAGGCTTTCTAGTATGAAATGGATAAGTTCAGAAATACTTGCTTTATCCATAAATAACCTCTTTTTGAATGTTTGAGATGATGATGGGATTGTTGTTTTTATGTTTATGGATAATGTCAATTTTCTTGTGATAAAGTTCTTCGAGATAGACCCAAAGCCCAGCGAGATTGTCAAACGTTTTTCTTTTAAATTCTACATAAAAATCTATATCACTCTCATCCGTTTGTCTATCTTTTGCATAGCTACCAAAGAGACCAATTTTACTGACCTCAAACTCTTTTTCAAGGTAGGGCTTTTGTTCGGAGAGTGTCGCAAGAATCTCTTGTTTTGTCATTGTAAAACTCCGCTAACTGTGTGCACCATTATAGTGCAAAAATTAAGTATTTAAAAATCCTGCAACATAAAATCAAAAATATTACTATCGTGTTTGAGTGATGTACTCAAGATGTGATAGCCTCTAAAGATGTGTCTTTGAAGGTGTTGTTCGAGAGCTTTTTTCGAAGTGATGGTAATGTCATCAAACACTTCGATAGCGTCCCAATAGAACTTCGTATAGTCCTCTGAGCCTTTGCCCTCACCCGTAATCTGTTCTAATCGGTACTCTTTTCCCTCTTTAGTCTCATATTCTACTTCTTCAAAAGGTGTTTTGAGTGATAACGATACATTGAGCATAAAACGCAAATAAAACCATTTCGGCTCACTTTCGAGGTTAAGCGCTTTGCCCAACGGGATAACGTAATTTTCGATCTCTAAACTGGTTCGTATCATGCTGCTTTCTCGATTTTAGAACCTAGCTCATCACGCAAGATATGATAGGTTTCATAAGATAGGTTTTGGGATTGTACAAATTCAAACTCACTATCGGTCAAGAGTAAAATGAGGTGATCGAATTTGAGATAACAATCATTGAGCAATAATTTTTTATTTTCATTCGAGAGTCGTCCAAACGGAGTATCGACCATAACAAACGAAGCGAATTTTTTAAAGTCTAAAATACTTTTGACGATGAGAAAATTTAATACCTGTTTTTGCCCTGCAGAGAGCAAATCAATATCAAGCCGTTGTTCACCATCTCCGATGACAATGTTGTGCTTATCATCGATGTAGATTTCATTGATATGCTTGTATTGTTTGAGAAATGGAGCGGTATTTTTTTTCAATGTTTTGTTAAACACCTCTAGTTTTTCTTGAAGCTCTTGTTTGTAGACTTTTTCACTGACATGTGCCACTTGCTGTAACTCTTCATACCCTTTGATAAAAGCATATTTCTCTTGGTTGGCTTTGAAGCTTTGGGTTAATGTACGGTTGATCTCTTTGGAAAGCTCTGTATTTCTTGTGATACTCTCTTCGAGTTCTTCGAGTGAATGTTGCATCTGTGTTAGTTGGTCTTGTTGTTCATCTCTCGATTCACTCAAAGAACGGGTAATTTCTTGTTCCATAGCAGACGATTCGGCTTCTTGAATCTCTTCTTGTAACTGTTTTATTTCGAATTGTAAATTTTTTATATCTTCCAAAAGCTTTGCAAACTCTTGAGGTGATACCGATAGGGTAATCGATGCAGATTCGGTAAGCATTAATCCTCGAAATAACGATAGAGCTTCCTCTTCCTCGACACTCGATTGCAATTGATTTAAAAAGCGTTTGAAATGATTGATAAAAAGTTTTTCATCAACAACACTCAATGGGCTATGTGTACGTTGCTGTATTCCATCTAATAATGATTTATTGAGTAATAGAGGCATTTGATACATAACAAGCTCTTTAAAGGTCACAGAGAGGCTATTAAGTGTTTCTTTTCTTGCATCTCGTTCTTGGTGAAGTGCTTTTACTTTTTTATTACGGTTACGTATTTGCGTATTTAATTTTTGGACATTGAGTTCTAACTCTTTGTACTCTTTTGTTTTGGTAATGAGCGTCTCTTTATCTTTACTAATCATCGCAAGTATATCAAGGCGTTTGTTTTCAAGATCGATGAGTTCTGAGGTTTCGGAATCTTTATTTTTATCCAAAAGATTTTTGGCGACCTGCAAGGAATCCTTATGGACATTCACGAGTAGATCGAGATCAAATACAAAATCAAAAAGGTGTTTAAGGCGTGTACGGGAAAGTAAAAAGAGGTTGCTTCCAACTTCACCATCATAAAATAAAAAGTCGATCAAAAAGTTAGGAAATTTATTTTGAATAAAGTGTTCTGCTTCGGCACCTTCGATGGCATTTCCGTCTTCAAACGATATGGTTAAAGACTCTTCGATTTTAGTTTCAAAGATCCATGTTCTTTCGATTCTAAACAGATCAAAATTCAACACGATACTGCAATGTTTCTCTTTTGCATTATTATTTAAGATCGATTCTAATGAAACATTCGTATGCCCAAGACAAAGCTTGATAGAGTTGAGAATAGAGGTCTTTCCAAATCCATTTGTCCCGATGATACACGTAATAGTATCAAAAGTGACTTCGTGTCTTCCATTGTAAGAAA